>CBIHMD010000547.1:0-2575 GCA_966210655.1 uncultured Thalassospira sp. | reverse complement strand
CTCGTATCCGACGATCTGATGATCGGTCTGATTTCCGAACGACTTGACCAGGATGATACCAAGAACGGTTTCATTCTGGATGGTTTTCCGCGCACCACAGCCCAGGCAGAAGCCCTGGATGCGATGCTGGAAGCCAAGGGACTGGCGCTTGATTATGTGATCGAGTTGCGGGTTGATGATGCGGCCCTTGTGGCACGTATCGTTGGTCGCTACACCTGCGCGAAATGCGGGCAGGGATACCATGACGAGTTCCAGAAACCCAAGCAGGACGGTGTTTGCGACGTATGTGGCAGCACCGAATTCAAACGCCGTGCGGATGACAATGCCGAGACGGTCACCTCGCGACTGGAAGCTTATCACAAGCAGACAGCACCGATCATTCCCTACTATGAGAATGAAGGTAAGCTGAAAACAGTTGACGGGATGGCCGAAATCGACGAAGTTACGCGCGAGATAGAAGCCATCCTGGGGTAATTTCCCGGGCAGGGCGTTTTTTTGCTGGCGGGTTGGCAGTGTTGCTGGCCCGCTTTCGCAGCGCCCCGTCCTACCGGATCTGCCGCAGGGTTTGTTAACAGGAAACAGGAGTCTCACACAGTGGCTCGTATTGCTGGCGTAAACATCCCGACCGCGAAGCGTGTCGTGATTGCGCTTACCTACATCACCGGCATTGGCCCGGCGAAAGCTAAAGAAATTTGCGCAAAGGTTGGCATCGAAGCAGCAACCCGCGTTCATCAGCTCTCTGATGACCAGGTTCTCAAGGTGCGTGAAGTCATCGACGCTGATTACACCGTCGAAGGCGACCTTCGTCGTGAAACCGCAATGAACATTAAACGTCTGATGGATCTGGGTTGCTATCGCGGCCTGCGTCATCGTCGCGGTCTCCCGGTACGCGGTCAGCGTACCCACACCAACGCCCGCACCCGCAAGGGCCCGGCTAAGCCGATCGCTGGCAAGAAGAAGTAAGGTAGGGGACAGACAATGGCAAAAGCTCCTCAGACTCGTGTGCGTCGCCGCGAGCGGAAGAACATTACGAACGGTATCGCGCACGTAAACGCGACCTTCAACAACACCATGATCACCATCACCGACGTTCAGGGTAACACCATTTCCTGGTCGACCGCTGGTGGTATGGGGTTCCGCGGTTCGCGTAAATCAACCCCGTATGCTGCACAGATTGCTGCCGAAGATGCAGGTAAAAAAGCTGCTGAACACGGCATGAAAACCCTTGAAGTTCAGGTTAAAGGCCCGGGTTCGGGACGTGAATCTGCTCTTCGTGCGCTGCAGGCGGTTGGTTTCACCATTACGTCGATCAAAGACGTAACGCCGATTCCGCACAACGGTTGCCGTCCGCGTAAACGTCGTCGCGTCTAATCGCGCCGATCTGCGGACGACCCCGCGTTTGGGCCCGGGCGACCGGGCCTCTTCGCGTTTCTCGCGGGGGCCAATTTTGTGCCCCCCTTACCATAGGCTCCAGTTGCGAAGGTGGGTCTCGTGATTCAAAAGAACTGGCAGGAACTGATTAAGCCGACCAAGCTTGATGTTACTCCGGGTACGGATGCCAGCCGCATCGGTACGATCGTGGCGGAACCGCTGGAGCGCGGTTTTGGTCAGACTCTGGGTAACGCGCTGCGTCGCATTCTGCTGTCGTCGCTCCAGGGTTCGGCGGTTACTGCGATCCAGATCGACGGTGTATTGCACGAATTTTCGTCGATCCCGGGCGTGCGTGAAGATGTCACCGACATCATCCTGAATATCAAGACCATGGGTGTGCGCATGCATGCCGAAGGTCCGAAGAAAATGGCGCTTAAAGCGACCGGTCCGGGTGCTGTCACCGCGGGTCAGATCGAAACCGGTGCCGACATCGAAATCCTTAACCCGGATCTCGAGCTGTGCCATCTTGATGATGGTGCGACGCTGAACATCGAATTTACCGTTGATAACGGTAAAGGCTATGTTGCTGCGACCTCGCATCGTTCGTCGGATGCGCCGATCGGTCTTATTCCGATCGATGCAATCTTCAGCCCGATCCGTAAAGTGGCCTACAAGGTGGAAAACACCCGTGTTGGTCAGGATACCGATTATGACAAGCTGTCGCTGACCGTTGAAACCAACGGCTCGGTTACCCCGGAAGATTCGATGGCACTTGCTGCCCGTATCCTTCAGGATCAGCTGTCGCTGTTCGTCAACTTCGACGAGCCGGAAGCGGTTGTCGAAGAGAAGAAAGAAGACGAACTGCCGTTCAACCGCAATCTGCTGCGCAAGGTCGACGAGCTTGAGCTCTCGGTCCGTTCGGCAAACTGCCTCAAGAACGACAACATCATCTATATCGGTGATCTGGTTCAGAAAACCGAAGCAGAAATGCTTCGTACGCCGAACTTCGGCCGTAAATCGCTGAACGAAATCAAGGATGTTCTGGCTCAGATGGGTCTGCATCTTGGTATGGAAGTCGGCGGTTGGCCGCCGGAAAACATCGAAGAACTCGCTCGCAAGTTCGAAGACCCGTTCTAAGAACGGATCTTCGGCCTTCGGGTCGGTACTTTGGACTGCCGGGGCAGGCGTTCTGCCCCAACCAGAA
>CBIHMD010000546.1:0-2579 GCA_966210655.1 uncultured Thalassospira sp. | reverse complement strand
GGCGGTGCAATTTGCATCGCCGCCTTTTTTATTGGCCGTGTCGAAAGACTGGTATTGAATATTTAATACCAATAAATACCAATTTTACGGAATTATGATCATTCCCAGCCGCCCTGAACATTGTGGTATTAAAAAGGTATCATTCATGATTGGATTATCCTGCTGAGTTTGGTTGACTTCACAGTAGGACAAGAAAAATGACAATAAAGAAAATGGCGGTTGGGTTTGGCGTATCGCTGATGTTGGCGGGGGCTGCTTTTGGTCCGGCAATGGCAGCCGATGCCACGGACGGTGCGCGTATTCGCGAACTGGTCGACACGGGAATGCATTATTACTGGTCGGGCGGTGATATCAAAAAGGCCGAGGTATTCAAGGGCATCACCCTGCACGGGCGATACGATGTCGTTGAACAGGCCTTTGCCGAGGCGTCAAAACTGGCACCGGAACGGATTGATCTGCGATACGGAATCGCATCGGCCCGTATTCTGCAAAAGAAACTCGACGAGGCGCAAGAAACCTATATCGGAATTACCCGTGTCGATCCGCACGCCTTTGATGCCTATACCTGGCTGGCGGCACTGGCCCATATTCGTGGTGATGATGATCAGTATCGCAATTATATGGATGCGATGGCCGGCATTGACCGCGACAGTGCGGATGCCTATCGCAAACGCTTCCTGCGCGCCGATGCCAATATGGCCGAGGCCCCCAATCAGGACGTTCCGGTTCTGGGTGAAAAATCCACCATCGTCATTCTGGGTTATGCGCTTGCCGAAGATGGCACCATGCGCGAACCCCTGATGCAGCGCCTTGAAATCGGCCTGAAAGCGGCCAAGGCAAACCCGAATGCCCGTGTGATGGTAACCGGGGGACAGCCGCAATCGGGCGTGACCGAAGGCGACATGATGATGCGTTGGCTGGTCGAGCAGGGTATTGATCGCGACCGGATCATGGTCGAGGACAAATCAAAAGACACCGTTGGC
The DNA here is from genome assembly GCA_966210655.1 of uncultured Thalassospira sp. Taxonomy (GTDB): domain Bacteria; phylum Pseudomonadota; class Alphaproteobacteria; order Rhodospirillales; family Thalassospiraceae; genus Thalassospira. The sequence goes on along the minus strand of CBIHMD010000546.1, from coordinate 1,596 downwards.
AACATGCTGAATATCGCAAACCTTCTGAACCGGCATACAACCGATGACGTCATTCTGGTCACCAGTGCCAGCCACATGCGCCGTGCCAAAACCGTGCTTCAGGATGCGCTGGATCAATATGGTCTGGATGCACCGGTTCATCCCCTGATCGCACTGGATTTCGACAGTATCGAAGAAGCCGCCAAAGTCAGCGACAGCGAAAAGCTTGTTGTCTATCGCGATATGCTGCGCGTATCGGGTATCTGGGCGTTTCCGGGCCTGCAGCAATAAACAGGCAATTAAAAATCGCCGAGCAAACAAAAAACTGACGCCCATGTGGCGTCAGTTTTCGTTTAGGGGCGCGGCAGAAGGATTAAAGTTTGCGATACATGATCAGCGCGTCGGTTTCGCCATGCACCGGGTGCATATAGGCACCGGGCAATCGCCCGACAATTTCAAAGCCAAGCTGCGGCCAAAGATGGACGGCGGCCTTGTTGCTGGCGATGACGAAATTGAACTGCATGGCCTTGAAGCCACGATCCTTTGCGCGGATCAGCGAGTCTTCGCACATTCGCCGTGCAATCCCGCGCCCGCCAGCATCGGGGGCGGTCATATAGCCGCAATTGGCCACATGGGCACCATTGCCGGGCTGATTGGCCTTCAGGTAATAGGTGCCCACAATCTGCCCGTCTTCCTCGGCAATAAGGGTTTCCTTGTCCTTACCCATCCAATAGGCCAGCACGTCCGTGTCGGTCATGTCGGTCGGCATGACATAGGTTTCGCCTGCACGCAGGACCGGGGCAACGATTTCAAGGATTTTTACGACGTCATTTTCGGTAGCGGGGCGTATCTGCATTGTAACGGTCAGTCTTTCTCGGAGATAAGGCGGCGGGGCAGGGCGTAAACAGCAAGGTTGTTATCGATCACCTTGCTGCAAGACCTGTTCGATAAATTCGGGGTCGGCTTCAAACGGCAGGCTTGCCCGTCCGGCAAGCGCACGGGCAAGATCGGAACGATAACGTTCCCGCGGGATTTCGACCACTCCGAACTGTTTCAGATGATCATTGACGAACTGGGTATCAAGCAGTGTGTAACCGCCTTGCCGCAAAAGGGCGACAAGATGCACCAGTGCCACCTTTGAGGCATTGGTCGCACGCGAAAACATGCTTTCACCAAAAAATGCCTGACCAAGGCTGACGCCATAAAGCCCGCCGACCAACTTGCCATCAAGCCATGCCTCGATCGAATGGGCACAACCCATCTTGTGAAGCGCACAATAGGCATCAAGGATATTGTCATTGATCCATGTGTCGTCCCTGCTGGCGCTTGGTTCTGCGCAGGCACGAATGACATCGGGAAATGCCTTGTTTACATGGACTTTGTATGTCCCTTTTCGCACGGCCTTGCGCAGGCTTCTGGGCACGTGGAAGCCGTCCAGTGGCAATACGCCACGCCATTCGGGATCGATCCAGTACAGGGTCGGGTCATCATGGCTTTCGGCCATGGGAAACAGGCCGACCGAATAGGCACGGATCAACAGATCAGGGGTCAGCTGGTTCGACATGATCGCGGTGATAATGGTTTCGGTCCTGTTTGCAAGTCGTCTGTTTACATATG
>CBIHMD010000545.1:0-2587 GCA_966210655.1 uncultured Thalassospira sp. | reverse complement strand
GCCTCGGCATAGCCAAGCGCGGATGGAACGCCGGAATCGGGGATCGGCACGACCACATCGGCATCAATACCGGATTCCAATGCCAGTTCGCGACCGATGTTTTTGCGCACGTCATAAACGCTTGTGCCTTCGACGATGCTGTCGGGGCGGGCGAAATAGACATGTTCGAAAATGCAGAAACGTGATTTCACCGGTTTGAACGGTTTGATCGATTTGAGGCCGTCATCGGTGATTTCAACGATCTCGCCCGGTTCGACGTCGCGAATGAATTCCGCGCCAACGATATCAAGGCCAACCGTTTCCGAAGACAGGATATAGCTGTCATTCAGCTTGCCCAGAACCAGCGGACGGACTCCCAGCGGGTCACGCACACCGATCAGTTTCTTCTGGGTCATGACCACAAGGCTGTATGCGCCTTCGACCTGACGGATGGCATCGATCAGGCGATCAACAATTTTTTCGTACAGGCTGGTTGCGATCAGGTGAATGAAGGTTTCGGTATCGGAGGTCGACTGGAAGATCGAACCGCGTTTGACTAGACGTTCACGCACGGAAAGCGCGTTGGTCAGATTACCGTTATGCGCAATTGCGAGACCGCCGAATTCGAAATCGGCAAATAGCGGCTGCACATTGCGAAGGCCTTTGCCCCCGGCAGTGGAATAGCGCACATGGCCGATTGCACGGTGGCCCTGCAGGCTTTTGATCACGTCTTCTGAACCGAAGATATCGCCGACCTGACCGGACGCCCGGTGTGCAGGGAAATCTTCGCCGTCATAGGAAACGATGCCGGCGGCTTCCTGTCCCCGATGCTGAAGCGCATGCAGGCCAAGGGCCGTCAGGGCCGCCGCATCGGGCGATCCGAAAACACCGAAAACACCGCATTCTTCACGCAGCTTGTCGTCGTCAAATGGATTGGTGGTCAGCATGAGTGGGTTCCGCTCTCTCGCCGGTGGCGCAGGATACCGCACCTATGCGAAATCCTATCGCCTCACTCGTTGGTGGTCGCCTGTATCAGACGATCCAAATCATCGCGCGAGGGCCTTGTATACCCGTTTAGGGGCGTGGGTCCAGCACCTTTTGGTTCAGGCCCCAGAAGTTGACGGTATGTCTGGTCGTTGATTTCTGCATCCCGTTGCGCACGGGCCATTTCTTCGGCGGTTGTGTCAAAGATTTCATCGGGCATAGCGCGCATCAGCAAAAAGGCACCTTCTTCCAGAACCGGGCGGGTACGGGCGTCACGGACCCAGTCTGGCTGCGAGGTTGCCGGCAACAGCCATGACAGGGCCAGAAAGCCGATACAGACGATAAGACCGCCACGCAGAAGCCCAAAGACAAAGCCAAGCGTGCTGTCGAGGCTATCAAGGCCGGAATTCTGAACGGCCCGGCCAATGCGACCGCTGATGAAGGAAAAGATCAGGAAGGTGATCAGAAACAGGCCAACCCCGGTTGCCAGATCGGCAATCAGTTCGGACGGGATCAGATCGCGGACATAGGGGCGCGCAATCGGATAACCGTAAAGCGCACAGACACCAGCCCCGACCCAGCCCATCATCGACAGGGTTTCATGGATAAAGCCCCGGAAAAATGCAAACAGACCCGAGATCAGGACAATGCCCACAATCACCAGATCGAATACGTCCCGTGCACCCAGATCGGGCAGGCTGGAGAAATCCATAATTCAGCAAATCCTGTTGGTCAGTCTGTCTGCAGTGCGCACACGAAACAGAAGGCAATGATTAATACATGCCTTCGCGCGGACGCACCTTGTCGCGAACATCGTCGCCGAAGAGATTTACCAAATCCTGAAGATGGCCGATTTCGCGCTGGTTCAGGCCCTTGATCGTGATTTTTTTCTTGCCGTTTGCGCCGGTGCGCGGCGAATAGGCATTGGCAAAGCCGAGTTTGGCGGCTTCTTTCAGGCGCGATTCGATTTGGCCGACAGGGCGGACTTCGCCGGAAAGGCCAACTTCGCCGACAATAACGGTTTCGGCGGGGACAGGTGCATCTGCGACGGCAGATATCAGGGCGGCCGCCACGGCAAGGTCGGCAGCAGGTTCGCCCACACGCATGCCACCAGCAACGTTCAGGTAAACGTCAAACTGGCTAAGTGGCAAACCACAGCGCGCATCAAGAACGGCAAGGATCATGTTCATGCGGGCCGAATCCCAGCCAACAACGGCGCGACGTGGTGTTGCCAGTGCCGATTGCGCGACAAGTGCCTGTATCTCGACCAGCATCGGGCGGGTGCCTTCAAGCCCGGCGAACACGGCGGTGCCCGATACAGGTGCCTCGCGGTCGGCAAGGAAAAGGGCGGACGGGTTCGGGACTTCGACGAGGCCCGCATCACCCATTTCAAAAACACCAATTTCATCGGTGGCACCGAAACGGTTTTTAACCGCGCGCAGAATACGGAACTGATGGCCGCGTTCGCCTTCAAAATAAAGGACCGTGTCGACCATGTGTTCCAGAACGCGGGGACCGGCAATCTGGCCTTCCTTGGTGACATGGCCGACAAGGATCACGGCAAATCCCTTGCGCTTGGCAAGGCGGATCAGTTCAAGAGCACAGGCACGGACCTGCGATACGG
>CBIHMD010000544.1:0-2592 GCA_966210655.1 uncultured Thalassospira sp. | reverse complement strand
ATGGTGCGCTGCATAAAAACATCAAAATCGGGAGGCGGGACCGGCTCAGTTACTGCCGATTCCCGCGATACTGCGATGCTGCGCCGCGACGGCGGTCCCGCTCACTGTGGTTTGATAGTCGGCAATCGGACGGGGATGACCGAACTTGTATCCCTGAACTGCATCGCAATCATTGGCCGTCAGGAAGGCGACCTGATCCTCGGTTTCAACTCCTTCGGCGATGACTTCGAGTTTAAGGTCGCGACCCAGATTGATCACGGCACGTACAATCGCCACCGCCTGTTCGCTTGCCATTAGCCTTGCGATGAATGACTGATCAATTTTGATACGGTCGACCGGGAAGTTCTGCAGGGTTGCGAGTGACGAATATCCGGTCCCGAAATCATCCATCGCGATCCGAACACCAAGAGCCTTGATTTCGGTCAGAATTTTGCGCGACCGGGACGCATTGTGGATCAGGGCGGTTTCGGTGATTTCCAGCTCAAGCCGTTCCGGAGCCAGCCCGGTTTCGTCAAGGATACCGGCGACTGTCTGGGCCAGATCAAGGTCCTGCAACTGAACTGCGGACAGATTGACCGCGATACCAAGCGGGTTGGTCCAGGTTACTGCCTCTTCGCAGGCCTTGCGCATAACCCATTCACCCAGCGGATTGATCAGGCCGGTTTCCTCGGCAATCGGTATGAAGCGCGATGGTGGTACCTGACCGAGTTCGGGGTGATGCCAGCGCAGCAATGCCTCGAAACCGATGATCTTGCTGCTGTGGGCGTTGCATTGCGGCTGATAATGCAGTTCGAGTGCGTTTTCGTCCATGGCATGGCGAAGGGCACCGGAAAGCTGACGTTTGTATCGGTATTCATCATCCATTTCCGGCGAGAAGAACACCAGATGATTGCCGCCGCCCTGCTTGACCCGGTACATCGCCAGATCGGCGTGGAACATGATGCTTTCGATATCGTCGCCATCATCAGGGAAATGTGCGATGCCGACACTTGCCGCGATCCGGGCCGAATTTCCGGGATTGATAAATACGGGAACGCTCAGACAATCAAGAAGCGCCTGTGCCTTGTTCTGTGCGGTCGCAATCATGCTGTCCGGGTCGGGATTGTCATGCACGATCAGCGCAACGAATTCATCCCCGCCGACACGGGCAAAAATCACGTTATCCTCGATCAGTTTGCCGATCCGTTCGCCGACTTCGCGAAGCGCGTGATCACCTGCGATATGGCCATAGGTGTCATTGAGTTCCTTGAAATGATCAAGATCGATACAAAGAACCGAAACCGGGTTTCCTGTGATCCGCGACTGTTCCAGTGCCAGCGCAAGACGATCATGGAACGTAGCTCGGTTCAGAAGCTTGGTCAGGGCGTCATGTTCCGCCAGATAGCGGATATGGCGTTCCGCCTCGTAACGTTCGCGCAAATCGCGAAGGGCATAAATCACCGCATCTTCGGAAAATTCGTCGGCGGGCAGATCACGGCGGATCACTTCAACCGGGATCGTATGGCCGGGACTGAGCGCCAGACTGGTTTCAGTGTAATGTTCGGCCCCATCGCGAAACGCAGGAGAGGCATCGGGCAGCCACGTTTCGATAAAATCGACACCCGATATTGTTGCGGCTTCGCCCTTGATCATCTTCAGGAAGCTGTGATTGGCATCGACGATAATACCGTTCTGGGTCATCACCAGCGCCTCGATCGCGGAATCGCCAAAGATGCGCATTCGCGCCGAGGCATTTTCGCGCAATTGCCGGTCAATCATTGCCATGACAAAGCCGATCCCGATGACAAGGATGGCAACCATGGCGACGGCAAGCGCCAGACTGCTTTGTGAAATGATCTGTACCGGGACGGGGATGGTTGGATCCGGGGTGATGATCAATGCGCCCATGGCGCTGAAATGCATGGTGACAATGGCAACGGTCAGTCCGATTTTGCCATAGGTCTTTTCACGCCCCGTCTGAGCCTTTCCCGCGATCAGCAGCGTGACCATACCAAATGCAGCCCCCATCAGAATGGCGGCGACGACAATATCCATATGCCAGCTTATGACACCTGGAACCCTCATTGCAGCCATCCCGGTGAAATGCATTGCCGAGATACCGAGTCCAACGACAAGACCACCGACCAGACGTGCCGGAACAAGGTTTTGTTTCGCAATCCCGGGAATGGTAAAGCCGATAAAGGTTGCAACAATCGCAATCAAAAGTGACAGGATGGTCAGACCGGGATTATAGCCAACCGGCAAAATCGGATCGTAGGCCAGCATTGCAACGAAATGGGTGGCCCAGATTGCACAACCGGTCACCACACCGGTCAGGAACAGCCAGCTCAGTTTTTGCTGAAGACGTCCGACGCATGCGCGGCTATAAAGGTTAAATGCCGTATGCACCCCGCCAAGGCACAACAGGACGGCAATCAGAACCAGCCACGGGTCATGCTGTGTGGTCAGGCAATCGAGAACTCTATACATCCACTCGCCGTTCGGAAATCTGTCTTGGGGATGATCGTTAGATATCAGCTTACAAAGAGATTATCTAATGTAATTCTGGTTATCACGATCATGAACCTGTCGAGCATGCGTTTTTTAAAATGC
>CBIHMD010000543.1:0-2596 GCA_966210655.1 uncultured Thalassospira sp. | reverse complement strand
TTTTCTGGTCTTCGACTTCGGGTGGGCGGCGGCGTAATTGCGCGCGCGGAATGGTTTTATCGCCAAGATGTTCCAGAAATTCGACATAGCGCCGGTTGTTTGTCGCATCGGCAATCGCGCGGTGAAACTCGAAATCGGCCTTTTCTGTCGGATTGCCGCGTTCGAACTGATCGGTCATTTCCTGCAGGGCTTCATAGATTTTCGCCTGCTGTGCCGCCGAACTTCGCGCACAGGCAAGGCCGGCTGCCTCGATCTCGACCGCCATGCGCAGCTCCAGGATTTCAAGAACATCGGAAATCTGTGCGGAATCGACAGCAAAGATCGCACTGCCAAGTTTGCGTGGGCTGGGGGCGAGCACAAACACACCGGCTCCTTGGCGCGGTTCAAGCAAACCATCGGCCTTAAGGGCGGCGATGGCTTCGCGCACGACCGTGCGGCTGACGCCGAATTGCTCGGTCAATACAGGCTCGGTCGGCAGTTTGCTGCCCGGCGTGCGCATGCCGCTTTCAATTTCATGGCGCAGGCTTGCAATGACCTTTTCGGTCAGCGAAACTTTTTTTGGCGCGTTCTGCGCGGAGTTGTTGCTCATTTTCTTGCTCTGCAAATCCGCTATGATCGGAACGGGATGTTAATACTCGTAAACTTAACATCCTGAAATAGTCCTACGATGTTGGTGACGGAAAGTCATCATATGATTTTGATATAGTGACGAGGCGACGATAATGGCCAAAACGGCCGAAGCTGAATATCGCTGGAACAGCGGCCCTTTCAAGGTCGGGATTGTGCTCCGTGGTGGAGCCATTTCAAGGATCGACTGGGTACGTCCCGACGGTAACGGGGTGATCAACCTTTTGCGCCCGATTGATGACTATGCCCTGACATCGGGTAATCCGTCGCATCTGGGATGTTTTCCGATGGTGCCGTTTGCCAACCGGCTGGGTTATGCCCAGTTCGAATTCGACGGCAAAACCATCAATGTTCCGGCCAACCGGGCACCGGATCCGCATGCCATTCACGGATTTGGAATTTCCAGTGTCTGGGATATAGAACGCCCGACAGTTGATACAATCCGCTTCAATCACAAACATGACGATCCGCAGACGGGTTTCTGTTATGTTGCCTGGCAACAGATCAAAGTTGCAAACGATACCATTTCAATCGAAATCGGCGTGCGTCATCTGGGAAAGGGACCGATGCCTTATGGGATCGGGTTGCATCCATGGTTCCCCGGCGGGGATGACGCATGGGTGCAGTTTGTTGCGACCGACTGTTTCAGCACGGATGAGGGAAAATTGCCGACCACGCGCACGGTGATTGATCTTGGCCGTGATTTTGCCGATGGCAAGATGATCCGCCATCACAAGGGGCTTGATGTTCATTATATCGGCTGGAACAAACAGGCGGAAATGGTCTGGGCAGACCGGCAGTTAAGCCTGCTTCTGGAAGCAAGCGATACGTTATCGAACCTGCAATTCTATATTCCGGAAAACGGCCAGACATTCTGTGTCGAACCGGTATCCCATGTGCCAAACGTCCATAATCGCCCGGAATTCAAGGAATTCGGCGATGTCAGGGTGCTAGGCTATAACGATACCCTGTCGGGCATCATGACCCTGAGTCCAAGCCTTTTGACCAGATCGGATAATGGCCTTGTCGATGATGACGAGGAACCGGTCAAAAGGCGTGATTATTCATTGGTCGATTGATTGCTTGCCCTTTACCCGGTCGGTATTTGCCGATAAAACTTACAAGTAAGAATAACAAGATGACAAGTTGATGGGGATTGGGGAAATGACCGGCTTGCAGCTTAAAATCCAGAAACGTGAAAAACTTGCGGATCAGCTTTACGGGCAAATTCTGGAACAGATTGTATCTGGCAATCTGTCCGAAGGGGCCAAGTTGCCCTCTGAAAATGAAATATGCGCATCCTTTGGCGTATCGCGCCCCGTGGTGCGCGAAGCCCTGCGCAAATTGCAGTCCGACGGGCTGGTTTATGCCCGTCAGGGCGTCGGGTCGTTCGTCAAGAAACGCCCGCCGCAAGGATTGATCGAATTTGGCGGCATCAACGATGTGGCGGGGCTTCTGCGCTGTTTCGAGGCCCGCATCGCGATAGAGGCGGCAACCGCACGCATGGCTGCGGAACGCGCGACCCTGCGTCATCATCGCGATATCGAACGGGCTCTTAAGATGCTTGAAGAAAGCATTGCCGCCGGTGATATCGCCGATGAGGCCGATTTCGATTTCCATATGTCCATAGCACGCGCCAGCGGCAACGATATCTTTGTCACTATGCTGACGTCGCTGCATGGTGTGATTGCCAAAACCATGAATGTCGCATTGAACATCACGCGGACCGGATCGGCCGAGCGGGTGAAAAAGGTTCTTTTGGAACATCGCCAGATTTATGATGCGATCCGCGGTCAGGATGGGGAGAGTGCGGAATTGCTGATGCGCTATCACCTGCATCAGGCCCGCCAGCGGGTAACCGACCACGCGCGCGATATGTAGTGCCGTGGCGCTTGCAAACAGACCGGCCTGTAAAGTTTCCACGCAAATTTGTTGACAAGTGCCCCCGCGCGCTTGCACACAAGTCATA
>CBIHMD010000542.1:0-2613 GCA_966210655.1 uncultured Thalassospira sp. | reverse complement strand
GTTCATTGCCGCCTGGTGCGGCGTTACCAAACATGATAATCACGCCGCATAATCATACCAAAACCCGATCATATCTTGATATCAGGAGACTTTGATGACCGTTCAGCGTTTTCACACCGGCCCGCGCATGAGCCAGGCCGTTGTCCATGGCGACACCATCTATCTTGCCGGTCAGGTTGGCGAACCGGGCAGCGACGTTACCAACCAGACCAAGGAATGCCTTGCCAAGGTTGATGCGCTTCTGGCCGAATGCGGTGCGTCAAAGGAAAACATCCTGTCGACCACCATCTGGCTGGCCGATATGGCGGACTTCGCCAAAATGAACGAAATCTGGGACGCTTGGGTCCCGCAGGGTCACACCCCGGCACGCGCATGCGGCGAAGCCAAACTTGCCACCCCGGACTATCTGGTTGAATTCATCGTGGTTGCGGCAAAACCGTAATCCAGTCACTTCCGCCTCGAATACAAAACGCCCGGCCAATTTCGCCGGGCGTTTTTTGTATGAGGACCATGAATTCTACCGATCCCGCTCATCGCGGGTCACGATCAATGACTTGGCTTCCAGCGTGCGATGCACCGGGCATTTATTGGCAATCGCAATCAGCTTTTCCCGGACTTCCTCGGTAAAATCACCATGCAGGGTAATGATCCGTTCAAACCGGTCGATCTTGCCGCCCTTCTGTTCGAATTCCGCCCCGCATTCCATGCAATCCGTCGCATGGATTTTCTCATGCCGGACTTCCACCCGGATACCATCAACCGGGATCTGTTTCTGATCGGCATACATCCGCATGGTCATCACCGTGCAGGACCCAAGGGCTGCCGCCAGAAAATCATAAGGTGACGGCCCGCTGTCAAACCCGCCAACATCTTCGGGCTCATCGGCCAGCATTCTGTGATGCCCGGCCAGAACCATCGCCTGAAACTTGCCAAGCCCGGTTTCACGCACAACCACCGCCCCGTCCGGTACGTCGTCATTGGCGGGTTCTTCGTCGGTGATATACCGCCGCGCCCATGCACTGATCACTTCTGCGGCATAGGTCGCATCATCGGGATCGCGCAACAGATGGTCAGCACTATCAAGCGACACAAAACTTTTCGGGTGCTTGGCGGCATCAAAAATCCGCGCGGCATTTTCGATGCCGACTGTCTGATCCATCGGCGCATGCAGCACCAGCAACGCCTTGTGCAATTTGCCGACCGATTTCTCGATATTGTGGGCACGCAGATCATCAATGAAATGCTTCTTGATCACAAAGGGCCGCCCGCTAAGCGATACCTCTGCCTGCCCGTTCCGTTCGATATCTTCAAGGTAACCGGCAAAATTATGGGTCACATGCTCGACATCGGCGGGGGCGCCAATCGTTGCAACCGCGGTTGCCTCGGGTACACTATCGGCAACGGCCAAAACCGCCGCCCCGCCCAAAGAATGCCCGATCAGCAAACGGGGGGCGGCAAATTCATGCCGCAGGAAATCGGCCGCGCGCTTCAGGTCATCCAGATTGGATGTGAAATTGGTCGATGGAAAATCACCGCCCGATCCGCCAAGCCCGGTAAAATCGAACCGCAAAACCCCAATCCCCTGCATGGTCAGCGATTGCGCGATCTTGCGCGCCGCTGTCAGGTCCTTGGTACAGGTAAAACAATGCGCAAACAGCGCATAAGCCCGAACCGGCCCCGCCGGTAAATCCAACCGTGCTGAAAGCCGCGCACCAAGTGCACCTTCAAAGCTAAGCTTAATTGGCCTTACAGCCATGTCGGACCTCCGCCGCCGGTGTTTGGCGAATTCGTTATTTGTTTACACACGTTCTGCGTTAGCATGCGGTCTTCGCCACCACGAAACCAAGGGTAATACAGTATGACAATACTGGAAACCAAAAGAACGCTTGTCCGTCACGCCACCCATGATGACGCCCCCTTTATCCTGCAACTGCTGAACGAATCGGGCTGGATACGCTTTATCGGGGATCGCAACATTCATGATCTTGATGCCGCACGTGACTATATCGATGAACGGCTTCTCAGCAGTTATCTGAAAAATGGTTTCGGCTCTTATATTGTGATCGAAAAGGCAACCCATACCCCAATCGGACTTTGTGGTTTCGTTAAACGCGATACGCTTGATGCGCCCGATATAGGCTATGCCATTACCGAAAGCCGTCAGGGCATGGGCTATGCGTTTGAAGTCAGCAACGCTCTGATCGACTATGGTTACGACACCCTCGGGTTTGATCGGATCTTTGGCTATACCCTGCCGGACAATACCGTATCGCTAAAACTTCTGACCAAACTTGGCCTGACCTATGAACGGGATCAGGACGTCAATAACAGCGGCGAAATCTGCAAGCTGTTTGTAAAGGTCGCCTGAATGCAAAAACCCGCATCACCGGATGCGGGTTTGATCGTTTCAGGGATGACTATCAGCATCCTGCGCGACGAATACCGATCTTGCGTCCGACCCCGCTTGGCACCGGCAAATCGCGATGCGCATCACGGATCAGATCAAGCGTCTTTTGAACATCATCGGGAAATGCCGCCGACCGCCGTGTTTCCATATCGATATGCATCGTGATGATTTCATTGGTCGCCGAAAGCCACCCCTCAGTCCCATGG
>CBIHMD010000541.1:0-2616 GCA_966210655.1 uncultured Thalassospira sp. | reverse complement strand
GAAACAGGATCGATCCGACAAAACTGCCCAGTGCATTCTGTGTTTTGGGATCGCCCATGAAATTGCGAATGGTCCGCGGCCCAAGCGACCCGGCCGCAAGCGTCAGAACCACCATCGTGACCGAAAGGGCAAAGGTGGTCATGGTCACAAGGGTGGCAAGAAGGGTCGATGTCAGGTCCTGTACCGTTTGAACCGTACCAAAACGCGGCCAGAAATCCGGCAGGCTGCCAATCATGTCCTCGCCCGGCAGGCGAATTGCCAGTAAGGCGAGGATGGTGCCGCCAATCGCATAAAGCAGGGGGGTAAACCACAAGCTGTGACCAAGAAATTCCCAGATACGGATAAATCGGTGAAACATCTTTGGCTGTCCTGTCCTTGTCGTATGCTTTGCCGGGCGGCATATGCCGCCCGTTCGTAAACCGGACCGGGACAGCGATTATTCCATTAAACGTATAACATTGCAGCCGGTTCCCGCCTGGCACCATTTGCGGTTTGATGATGCGTTTTGCTGCCGTTTCATTCCGGTTTCGGGGCTTGTCCCATGCCCCGGATGCCTCCCATGCAAGAATCGCGATTGTTTGTTTTTAAAAAATGAACAAAATTCGATTTTACGTCATTTATCGAAAAGGCAGGCCTATGGCAGCGCAGGACAACCCGGAAAAGCAGCCGCTAAGACAGCGGCCAAACCGCATTGAAAAACGCCAGCAGCGCGAGGAACTGATCCTTGAACGCGCTGGCGAGCTGATTGCGGAATACGGGTTTTTCGAACTGAAGATGTCCGATCTGGCCCGTGCCTGCGATATTTCGGTCGGCACGCTTTACGCCCATTTCGCCAGCAAGGAGGATTTGTTGCTTGGGCTTGCGATTCTGGCGGGGCAAAAACGTGCCGGATTTTTCGATTATGCCCGTGCCCATGACGGGAGTGCGATGGAAAAGTTCATTGTCGCAAGCCTGCTTGATATCCGCTTTTCCATTGATCATCCGCAATGGTTCGAGGCCGAATATCTCGCCCTGGCTCCTTCGATCTGGCAGCGTGCAACCCCGTCGCATCATCAAAGCCAGCTCGCCGGGATCGGACGTATCACCGAAATGTTCCAAAGCTTCCTGTCCGATGCCGCCGATGAACTGGGGGTATCTGGCGATGTGATCGCGCAGACCCGGAACCTCAACCTTGGCAGTTGGGGGCTTTCATTTGGCATGAATGCTCTGGCCCTTTCGGAAATAACCGACCGCCATTACGGCACTGAATTGCGCAGCAATGCGATTGACATCTTCTGCGACAGTTTGGCCGATCTTTTGGCCGGGGCGGGATGGCATGTCGATGACGCCCGCCAGATCGTGCGCAACCTTGCCGCCCGCTATGCCGGTCTGAAATAGCCACGGGCGACGCTATCAATCAACCGCCACCACCAAACCGCCCCACGGAGTATTCGCCCCATGTCCCAGGAAACCAAAACCATGTCCGCGGTCTTTTTGACCGTACTGTTCGGTTTTGCCGGGTTCAGCCTGCCTTATCCGGTTTTCAGCCCGATGTTCCTGAAACCCGAACTGGGTTTTCTTGATCCATCGGTGCCAACGGAATACCGCACGATGGTTTTGGGTGTCGCCATGGCGCTTTATCACATCGGGCAGTGTAGTGGTGCGCCTTGGCTGGGGCGGGTGTCGGACAAGCTTGGTCGTCGTCCGGTTCTGATGGCCTCCCTACTGGGGGCGGCCCTTGGCTATCTTGTGACGGCCTATGGGGTAGCTGTTGCCAATTTGCCGCTGGTTCTGGTCGGGCGATTTGTGTCGGGCCTGTGCGAGGGTAATATGGCGATTGCCCAATCGATTGCATCGGATATCAGCCGCCCGGAAACCAAGGTGCGTAATTTTGGCCTGATCACGGTGGCGATCAATGTCGGCTGGATCATCGGCCCGCTGATGGGGGGCTTTTTCTCGGACCCGACCATTCATCCGTCCTTTAACGTGTCCTGGCCGTTCTATTTTGCCGCGGGTATGTATGCCTTTAACCTGCTGGTGGTGTTCGTGATCCTGCGCATCCCCGAATATGCGCGCCGTCGCGGCACGCCAAAGGGCATGACGCCACCCGCGACCCGTACCGTTTGGGCCACGATCAAGGACCCGGGCCTTTTACCGGGCTATGTGATTTCATTTTTCAGTTATATCGCGGTTTATATCTTCTTTGCCTTTTTCGGGGTTTATCTGGTGCAGAATTACGACGTCACCAGCAGCTTCCTTGGCATGTGTTCGGCCATCATTTCGATCCCGCTGATTCTGGCCGGGTTGACGGTTGATCGCGCGCAGAAGATTTGCGGTCTGATCGGTGTCGGAACTCTTGGGCATTTGTTCTTGGGGATCGGCCTGATCACTTTCCTGATCCCGGATGGGCTGGTCTGGATTTTCATCCCCATGTGTCTGGCAGCATTCGGCATTGCCTGGTGCGAGGTGACGACCAGTCTGTTTATTTCCAATGCCGCCGGACCACATGAACAGGGGCAGGCGCTTGGCGTTTATCGTTCCGCCCATGTCCTTGCCGAAGCCGTGGCAGTCCTGATCGGGGGTGTTTTGGCCGGGATTGCCAGTTACGCGCCCTTCTTCCTTGGGTTCATCGCCGCA
>CBIHMD010000540.1:0-2617 GCA_966210655.1 uncultured Thalassospira sp. | reverse complement strand
TGTCTGGTGCGTTCAGCGCAAGCAGGGAGGCAAGACCATCCCATGCACCGCCAAGTGCCAGACCTTGTGCAAAGCGGAGCACACACAGCAGATAGATCGCGAACATGCCCGCGCTGTCAAAGCTTGGCAAAAATGCCATTGCGGCGGTCGAACCGCCCAGCAGGAACATGGCAACCGTAAGCTTTGTGCCGCGGCCATAACGGCGGTCAACCGTCATGAAGACGAGTGAGCCGATCGGACGCGCGATGAAAGCCAGCGAGAATATAAAGAAGGAATGGATGGTTCCGACGATTGCGCTTTCGCCGGGGAACAGAAGTTGGGGGAACACCAGCACCGATGCGATGCAATAAACGAAGAAATCGAAAAATTCCGATGACCGGCCGATAATCACGCCAAGCGCGATCTGACCGGGATCGTTGACTGTGCCAGCCGAGTGTTGGCGTGCGTCGCGTTCCAGACCCGAGGAGGTGGAGGTCGCTAAGGAATGAGTGGATTGGGTCACGCCTGTCTCCCTAATTATCTGACTTCATTGCTTCTCATTGGATCCATCTTGATTGGCCATCTTGATTGGATCGAGTCTAATTATAGACATGTGAATTGCAAACGTCAGTGTCAATTATTGTGTTGCGTTGCACAACGCATGGTTTACAACTTTTTGATAATTGTCATAAACATAGGCCCATGTATGGCGGCTTGCTTGACATTGTTGCGGCGCAGCTATAGCTATCGCCCTGACTTGTCGACCTGGCAGGTCCAAAAAAATTTCGCCGAATTTATGCCCTTAATGTGGATGTTTGAAGTCTGTCTTCTTATATGCGCTTGGGGTATTGTGTGCATTGGTGTTGCAAAACACTCGTGCAGCTTGCAGGCATTGGTTGTCTGTAAGGCCATCTTCCAGAGACTGACAAAGTACAAGCGCATGCTTTCAAAACTTGCACGCGGCGTCGCAATTGCTTCTGTGTTCACGGTACTGACCGGATGTAATCTGGTCGTGATGGACCCGTCTGGCGATATTGCGTCACAGCAAGCCGACCTTATCGTTGTTTCCACGATCCTGATGCTGATCATCATCCTTCCGGTGATGGCGCTGACTGTGTTCTTTGCCTGGAAATACCGTCAATCCAACAAGGATGCCGAGTACGATCCTGAATGGCACCATTCCACCAAGCTGGAAATTGTCATCTGGTCTGCCCCGCTTGCGATCATTATCGCGCTGGGTGCGATCACCTGGGTCAGTACTCACACCCTGGACCCATACCGCCCGCTGGATCGTATCGATGCGGAACGCCCGCTTGAAAAAGGTCACAAGCCGATGGTGGTAGAAGTCGTTTCCCTTGATTGGAAATGGCTGTTCATCTATCCCGAGCAGGGAATTGCGACCATCAACGAGCTGGCCGCACCGATTGACACCCCGATCCAGTTCAAAATCACCTCTTCGGGGATCATGAACTCGTTCTATGTTCCGGCGCTGGCCGGGATGATTTATTCGATGGCCGGGATGGAAACCAAGCTCCATGCCGTGATCAACGAAGAAGGTGTCTATGACGGGTTTTCCGCGAACTATAGCGGCGAGGGTTTCTCGCATATGCGCTTCAAGTTCCACGGGCTGAGCGACGCAGGCTTTGACGACTGGGTTGCCAAGGTCAAAGCGGATAACCGGGGGCTGGGCCGTTCGGAATATCTCGAACTTGAAAAGCCGAGCATTGCTGAACCTGTTCATTATTTCGGCGATGTCGATCCGGAGCTGTATCAGGCAATCCTGAATATGTGCGTCGATCAGTCGAAAATGTGCATGAACGAAATGATGCATATCGACGAAAATGGCGGTGGCGGTCTGGCGGGTATCTATAACGTTATGTCGTTGACATACGATACCCCGCGCGAACGTGGCAGCCAGCCTTTGCCGTTAACCAAATCCTTTGTGGCAACGCTTTGCACGACGCCGTCAGGCGGCCTGAGCCAGGAAATTTCTTCGATCCCGCTGTTTGACAACGGTATGGAAGACAACCGGTTCAGCCCCGTTCCTGCCAGCGTGTCGACAGGGTACTGAAGCAGTGCCGGTTGATATAAATCGACCGGCCCTTCGCGGCTTGCGCACCGGCCATGCCGGTGCGTTGCCGCATCGAAAAGAAGAGTAATCCGATGTTTTCAAATCCGGACCTTTTGCATTTTATATTTGGCCGGCTTTCACTCGACTCCTTCCCGATGTTCCACGAGCCGATCCTGGCCGTGACATTCGCGGGGGTGGTTCTGGGTGGTATCGTCGTTCTCGGCGCGCTGACCTATTTCAAGCTTTGGGGATATCTCTGGCACGAGTGGATCACGTCTATCGATCATAAAAAGATCGGTATCATGTATATCATTCTGGCCCTGATCATGCTTCTGCGCGGCTTTGCCGATGCGATCATGATGCGTGCCCAGCAGGCGATTGCCTTTGGCGATGTAGCAGGGTACCTGCCGCCCGATCACTACGACCAGATATTTACCGCCCACGGCGTGATCATGATCTTCTTCGTGGCGATGCCGCTGGTCACGGGGCTTATGAACTTTGTCGTGCCGCTTCAGATCGGTGCACGTGACGTTGCCTTCCCGTTCCTTAATAATTTCAGTTTCTGGA
>CBIHMD010000539.1:0-2621 GCA_966210655.1 uncultured Thalassospira sp. | reverse complement strand
GGTGCGCGTCTGGTTGCCGAGGCCGCCCGCGAACAGACCGAAGTTGTCGGTGCCATCAGCGACCGCATCGATCAGGCGGTGCGACGCATGCAAACCATTGCGGCAATCCTTGCCGATGTTGCCAGCGGCACGACGGAGTCCGGTTCTGTCGTCCTGCAACTTCATAGCGAGGCGACAAATCTTCTGGGGCAGGCCGATTCACTTGATGGTGATGTGCGCCGGTTTATCGACAAGGTGCTGAATGTTCCGGATGCTGCGCCCGCGTAAAACAGGGGCAGGGCGGCTTTCGCGAGTGCGACAAAAGCTTGGTCTGCCTTGCAAAACTCGACGGTGATCCGGGCATGAAAAAGGGGCTGCGCCAGATAGCAGCCCCATCTACCAGTTTCTAACGGAACTGCCCGGATAATGCAGCAATAAAATAACAGGGCTGCTATGGGTGCAGAAAACTTGGCATAAAGGCCATAACGTGTATAAGTTCCGCGCCAACTCAGATTAACGAGGTGGCCCCGTATGACCCGCATTGCAGAAGCCCTGACGTTTGACGACGTTTTGATCAAACCCGCCGCCAGCGAAGTGCTGCCGGCACAGGTGCAGACCAACACCCGCATTACCAAAAATATTGACCTGCGCATTCCGCTTCTGTCGTCCGCAATGGACACAGTGACCGAGAGCCCGATGGCGATTGTTATGGCGCAGCACGGCGGTATGGGGGTCATTCACAAGAACCTCGATATCGCACAGCAGGCCGAAGAAGTTCGCCGCGTAAAGAAATTTGAATCCGGTATGGTCGTCAACCCGATCACCATTCACCCGGATCAGACGCTGGCCGATGCGCTGGACCTGATGGACCTTAACCACATTTCCGGTATTCCGGTTGTCGAACGCGCCAGCAACAAGCTGGTCGGCATTCTGACCAACCGCGATGTGCGTTTTGCGTCCAACCGTTCGCAGCCGGTTTCCGAACTGATGACCCACCAAAATCTGGTCACGGTGACGGAAAACGTCGAAACCGAAGAAGCCAAAAAACTTCTGCACCAGCATCGCATTGAAAAGCTTCTGGTGGTTGACGAAGCCTATCGCTGTACCGGCCTGATCACGGTCAAGGATATCGAAAAAGCCAAACTGCACCCGAATGCATGCAAGGATGAAAGCGGTCGCCTGCGTGTTGCTGCGGCAACCGGTGTCGGCGAAAGCGGCTTTGAACGCGCAATGGCGCTGGTCGAAGCCGGTGTTGACGTACTGGTCATCGATACCGCGCACGGCCATTCGGCCGGTGTGATCAAGGCGGTCGAATATATCAAATCAAAGATCGGCAATACCCAGATCATCGCCGGTAACGTCGCGACCCCCGAAGCCGTCAAGGCACTGGCCGAAGCCGGTGCGGATGCGGTCAAGGTCGGCATCGGCCCGGGATCGATCTGCACCACCCGTATTGTTGCCGGTGTCGGTGTTCCGCAATTGACCGCAATCCTTGAATGCGCGGAAATCGGTCACAAGCTTGACGTTCCGATCATCGCTGATGGTGGTATCAAGTTTTCGGGCGATATTGCCAAGGCAATGGCTGCCGGTGCCAGCACCTGTATGGTCGGCTCGCTTCTGGCCGGTACCGACGAAGCCCCGGGCGAGGTCATCCTTTATCAGGGCCGTTCGTACAAATCCTATCGCGGGATGGGCTCGGTCGGTGCGATGGCACGCGGGTCGGCTGACCGTTACTTCCAGCAGGACGTTCAGGATAACCTGAAACTCGTCCCCGAAGGCATCGAGGGCCGCGTTCCCTACAAGGGTCCGGCTGGTCAGATCATCCATCAGATGGTTGGCGGGCTCAAGGCATCGATGGGCTATACCGGCTCGGCAACGCTTGCCGATTTCCGTGAACGTGCCCAATTCGTCCGCATCACCAATGCGGGCCTTCGTGAAAGCCATGCTCATGACGTGACCATCACCCGCGAAGCCCCGAATTACCGCCCCGGTAATTGATGGTGGCTAACTGACGCGGTATCTGCTGATCAATTGGCTGGGCTGCCTTGCGCTTGTCGCTGTTGGCGAATGGCTCAACCCGTGATATCAGCGGGCACAAATTTCAGGTGGCGGCAGGCAATCCTGCCGTCATCGCCTTTTTTATCGTATGGTGTTCGCTTACATTCCCATATCGGGACAGGAACATCACACTCAGACAGGTTGGACATTCGTTTTGAAACCCGGTGCACGTATCGCGGCTGTCATTGAACTTTATGATGGCTGGACCCAGACCAGAGATGACGCAGACCGCGTCATTTCCGGCTATTTTGGCAATCGCCGTTATATCGGTGGTGGCGATCGTCGCGAGATCAGCGAACGTTTCTACAACCTGATCCGTCATCAGGCGCGTCTGGGCTGGTGGCTTGCCGAATGTGGGTACGAGTTCCAGGATGGTCGTGCGCGCATGATCGCCGAACTGGTTTTGCAGGACAAACGCAAGGCCGAAGACATTTCTGGTATGTTCAATGGTGACGAGTTCTGCCCGAACCCGTTGCATCCGGCGGAAAATCATCTGATCAACAAGCTGACCGGTAAAACGCTTGACCATGATGGCCAGCCAGGCGCTGTGAAAACCGAATTACCGAAATGGCTTTATGCGGAAC
>CBIHMD010000538.1:0-2630 GCA_966210655.1 uncultured Thalassospira sp. | reverse complement strand
GGTAACCATGAACAGGATCATGGGCCGATGTCTGATCGGTCACGATATCGGGGCGAACGCCGCGTTTGACCAGTTCGGGGAACACATCGGCGGCATTGCCGATCAGGGCAACCGATTTCGCCTCGCCCGCCTTGGTCCAGCGATCAATCAGCGCCAGTGCTTCGTCCAGCGAATGGGTTTTTTCATCGACATAACGGGTACGAAGACGGAAATCGGCGCGGGTTTCATCGCATTCCACGGCCAGACAGCAGGCACCGGCCATAACGGCGGCCAATGGCTGTGCGCCGCCCATGCCACCAAGACCACCCGTCAGGATCCATTTGCCCGCAAGACTGCCGCCATAATGCTGACGCCCGGCCTCGACAAAGGTTTCATAGGTACCCTGAACAATGCCTTGTGATCCGATATAAATCCACGACCCCGCCGTCATCTGGCCATACATCGCCAGACCTTTTTTATCGAGTTCGTTGAAATGGTCCCAATTGGCCCACTGCGGCACAAGATTGGAGTTCGCAATCAAAACACGCGGCGCATCCTTGTGGGTACGGAACACACCCACCGGCTTGCCCGACTGCACCAACAGAGTCTGGTCATCTTCCAGTTCCTTCAGGCTGGCAACGATCTGGTCGAAATCCTTCCAGGTACGCGCCGCACGGCCAATACCGCCATAAACCACCAGTTCATGCGGGTTTTCGGCCACATCGGGGTGCAGGTTATTCATCAACATGCGCATCGGTGCTTCAGTCAGCCAGCTTTTGGCTGAGATCTCCGTGCCGGTTGCCGGATAGACGTCGCGCTGGTTATGCCGCGGATTGTTGCTCATGATTTGCCTCTTAACGACGGGGCCAGTTCGGCCAATTTTTCAAGAATGGAAGTCAGATGCGTGCGCAGTTTTGCGGCACGGCTTTCGTCATAGGCCCAGGGTGCTGCCTCGGCCCCAAGATAGGTTGATTGCGCCAGTTCCATCTGGATGGCGTGTTGATTGATATTCGGGCGACCGTAATGGCGCGTGGTCCAGCCGCCTTTGAAACGGCCATTGAGGATGCTGGTGTAATCCTGTGCCGCGGCACAGATATCACGCGTTGCCACCTCGATCACCGGATCACAGGTCGTGCCCAGATTGGTGCCGATATTGAAATCGGAAAGCTTCCCGTCAAACAGGAACGGGATGTGTGATCGGATCGAATGGCAATCATAGAGGATCGCAACCCCGTGCTTTTCACGCACCCGGTCAAGCTCGCCTGCCAATGCCTGATGATAGGCACCGTGAAAATGATGGGCCCGAAATGCGATATCATCCTCGTCAGGGGCCTGATCCCAGATGTTTTCACCATCAAAATCCGTCAGCGGCACCAAGGTCGTGGTGTTCTGACCGGGATACAGACTGACCCCTGCCGGATCACGATTGGCATCGATCACGTAACGGTGGAACGTTGCCCGAACCGTCGTGACATTATCCAGAAGCCCGTCATAAAGCGTATGGATATGCCAATCCGTATCGGCAAGTTCGCGCCCGCGATCATTCAGTTTTGCGGCAATGTCGTCTGGAACATAGGTCCCCGTATGGGGCAATCCCAGAACGATGGGGCCTTCACCGCGCCTGACTTCAACCGGATTGATTTTTGTCATGCGTTGCCACCCACCACAAAACCCGAAAGTTTCGCGGCCGAAACAAGGCTGCCATTGGTTACCAGCTCCGCGGCCTTCGCCAGATCCGGGGCCATATAACGGTCCTGCTCGACGCTTGGAATGTCTTTGCGGACCATCGCCAGAACATCCTGCAAACCGGCACTGGTTTTTAGCGGACGGCGGAATTCAACACCCTGTGCCGCACAGATCAGCTCAACACCCAGAATATAGGAAAGGTTGGCATTCATCCGTGCCAGTCGGCGCGCACCGTGGGCAGCCATCGACACATGGTCTTCCTGATTGGCGCTGGTCGGCGTGCTGTCGGTCGAACACGGATTGGCAAGATGCTTGTTCTCGCTCATAAGCGCTGCTGTCGTGACCTCGGCAATCATCAGGCCGGAATTCAAACCCGGATCGGGGGTCAGGAACGGCGGCAGATCATGTGAAAGTGTCGGATCAACCATCAATGCCACGCGGCGCTGGGCAATCGCCCCGATTTCGGCAACGGCAAGGGCAATCTGATCGGCGGCAAAGGCCACCGGTTCGGCATGGAAATTCCCGCCCGACACAATGCGACCGTCTTCTTTGAGGACCAGCGGATTATCGGTGACTGCATTGGCCTCGATCTCCAACGTTTGCCCGGCAAAGCGTAGCAAATCCATCGCGGCCCCGGTCACCTGCGGCTGGCAGCGGATGCAATACGGATCCTGAACGCGGGTATCGCCTTCGCGATGGCTTTCGCGGATTTCCGATCCGTCCATCAAGGCGCGCATCGACCGCGCGACATTGATCTGCCCCGGATGACCGCGCAGCGTATGGATTTCATCAACCAGCGGGGCGGTTGATCCCATGATCGCATCGGTCGACAGCGAGGCGGTCACAATCGAACTGGCCGCATTCCGCCAGGCTGAAAACAGCCCGACCAATGCACATGCGGTTGAAAACTGGGTGCCGTTAATCAGGGCAAGGCCTTCTTTCGGGCCCAAGACCACCGGTGTCAG
>CBIHMD010000537.1:0-2641 GCA_966210655.1 uncultured Thalassospira sp. | reverse complement strand
ATATATTGATTTTAAATATATATTTTTATCTATAAAATATGAGATTTGCGCATAAACAGGCGTCCAGCATTGCCAGAACGCATGCAGGGTCAAGTTTTGGTCGTGGGTTTTGGGTTCGGCAGACGGTTCGGGAAGGATTCAGGAGCTGGTTTGCGGGCGGGTTTTGGCACCCGGCTTGGTACCAATCCATTTGACGTGGCGCGCAAGGGTGGCGGCGGCGACGTCAAATTGCCGTTCGCGCAGCGCTTTGAGGATGGCGCGGTGATCCTGATCGGTGGGGGCTTCCCATTCCATGCGGAAGCCGGAAAACAGGAAACGGGCACTTGCGGCATGTAGATCATCAATGGTCGCCAGCAGGCGGGGCATGCCGCACGGGGCTAGGATCAGACGGTGGAAGGCACGATTGGCTTCTTCCCATGCCCGGACATCGGGGGCATTTTCACCTGCGCGGTTAATTGCCTCTGCCTCGTCGAGAATGGCGCTGGTCAGGTGCGGGGCGGCATGGCGAAGGGCGAGGACTTCGAGGGATGCGCGCATTTCGGCAACTTCACGAACTTCGGCGATATCAAAGCTTGCGACGCGCACGCCGCGGCGCGGTTCGCTTACGACCAGCCCCTGTGCTTCGAGGCGGCGGAAGGCTTCGCGCACCGGTACGTGGCTTGCGCCGAATTCCTCGGCAAAATGGTCCTGCCGCAATTTCGTGCCCGGCGCGATATGCCCGGCGATGATGCGGTCGGCCAGTTCGCGGGTGATCCTGCCGGTAACGGTATTGTCGATATTACTTTTCATGATTTTATAGATAATTTGCGCGCCCGCACTTGTCGAGCGCGCATATCGGTATTCGGTAAATTAATCGCGCGAGATCAGAAGGGTTGCCTAGCAATTCGGCGCGCAATGTTCGTCGGGCATATCGGCGAATGCTTCGCGCAGGGCCTGTGACCAAGCGTCTGACAATGCCTTGAACCCGGCATCTTCGGCATCAATCCGGCGATGTTCGGAGAAATGGCACGATCCTTCGGGCAGGACGGCAAGATCAAGCGGCATGCCGACCGACAGATTGGATCGCAATGTTGAATCCATCGACAGCAGGGCGGCCTTGACACCATCGGCAATCGGCGTTTCCGGGGTGATTACGCGATCAAGGATCGGTTTGCCGTATTTATGTTCGCCGATCTGAAGGTAGGGCGTGTCTTCGGTGGCTTCGATAAAATTGCCCGCCGCATAGATTAGAAACAGGCGCTGCGCCCCGCCCTTGCGCTGCCCGCCGACCATGATCGAGGCGGAGCTGCTTTCCTTGCGCTGTTCGAGCGTATCCTGATATTTGTGCTGCACTTTCTGCATCGCCTCGCCCATCAGTTCGGCAACGCGGAACATGCTGGGTGCGCTCAGGATACAGTCGCCGGGTTCGGTTTCCGGGTTGTCGATGGCTTCCTGCAGGGTGCTCATAACGGCCTGAGTGATGGCAAGGTTGCCGGCAGTCAACGCCACGATGGCGCGTTCACCCGGGACTTCCCAAGTGAACATCTTGCGATAACGCGAAATGTTATCAAGCCCGGCATTGGTTCGGGTGTCGGAGAGGAACACCATCCCCTCATCGAGCATCAAGCCCACGCAGTAGGTCATCTTCTATTCTCGGATCCGGCTATTGCTGTGATTGCGCAACGATGACTGTTACATCCAAATCCTCGTTTGCACCACCAGTATGTACACCCCGTATGGGGGTGGCACCCTGCGCATCAAGTCCAGACCCCAGGCGGATATAATAATCGGTCGGGCAGCAGCGGTTTGCCGGATCAAAACCGACCCAGCCCAGTTCGGGAAGATAAAGTTCCGCCCATGCGTGAGATGCTTCGTGGGATTTGCCATCCTGATCGGCAAACAGATAGCCCGATACATAGCGCGCGGGAATGCCAAGATGGCGGGCGGCCGAAATCATGACATGGGCATGGTCCTGACAGACGCCCTGACCATCGGCCAGGGCGTCGGCGGCGGTGGTGTGGACATGGGTGCTGCCCGGCACATAGGCGACGGCATCGGAAACGGCGGCCGAAATCGCATGCGCCCGGTCGAGCAGGTTATCCGCACCGGTTTTCTTTTCGACCTTGGCCGCGAGTTTGCGGATCGCGGCACTGGATTTGGTGACCGGTGTTGAACGCAGGAACACCGCAGGAAAGGCACGTTCCTTATGCCCGCGAAGCACGCCGGTGGTATCGGTGGTTTCGACTTCGCCCGACACAACGACATCAACAGAATCGACCGGGCCGGTTGCCGTCAGCGTGCTGATGGTGTCGCCATTGCCATCGATAAATTCGGAATTGATGACGCATCCCTCAGCCTTGATCGACCAGCGGATGATTTTCTGCCCGTCAAACAGTGAGGGTGTCAGTTTCAGGCTTTGCACGACATAACGTGCCGACGGGGCAAAACGATAATGGGTGCGGTGTTCAACAGTCAGGCGCATCTTACTGGCCCCCGAAATAATAGGTTTCGGCAATCGCCGATGACAGGGTCTGATTTCGTTTGAGGAAATCGGACAGGAATTCATGCAGGCCCTGACTGAAAATTTCTTCCATCCGGGTTTGGGTCAGCAGGGAATATGTTTCCACTGCCAGGCTGTGCACCGGGCTTCGTTGTCCGTAAT
>CBIHMD010000536.1:0-2646 GCA_966210655.1 uncultured Thalassospira sp. | reverse complement strand
CGGCTGGGTTGCCTTTGCCCTGATTTTCACCGCCGCCGTGATCGAAAGCCATTCGCGCAGTGCCGTTATGACCCTTGCCATCGCAGTCGCGGGTTTCGCAATCCTTTATCGCCCGGTCCGTTTTCGGACCGGAATTTGGCGTGTTACCTATCCCGTCCTGATTATCATCAGCATGCTGGCGATCCTCATAATTGTTGCCGCGATGGTCCCCGACCTCCGCAACCGCTTTGCCGAACTGGTCCGGTTTGATCTGATCCAGCGCGACGATGCATGGCAAACCGCATTCATCGCGATATCCCATCGGCCGCTTACCGGTTTTGGCCCGGATGCTATCGCATTGGTGATGGATCATTTTGCCATCTCCAGCCTGAACCGAAATGCGACATGGTTCAGTAGCCATAACCTTTGGCTCGATGCCGTCCTTGTTTTCGGCATCCCCGCCACAATCCTGATTGTCGGGTTCATCCTGTACCGACTAAGCCAAGCGATCCGAAACACGGGAAACAGAGCCGACAAAACCCTGCTGATCATCCTCGCCATTCTGAGCGGCATCATGGCCAGTCTTGGCTGGGTTGCCTCTCTCCCGGCGCTCATTCTGCCGTTCCTGTCGGTTCTGTGCGGTCTTGAAGCAACGTCGAAAGCGCAAGCCGTCGAAGGGCCTCAATATCGGGGCGGTCGCCGGAAATCCGAGCCGCACGCTCAATATCCTCTGCAATCGCCAGCGGATTAACGTCCTTTTTCTGCGCCCGCGCAATCGCCCGAAGCGACAGCAAAACCGGATCGAATGGCGCATTAAAAAGCGCTGCTGTTACGTGTCCGTCCAAAACAATCCAGTCACCGGATCGAAACGCAGCACTTATCGCTTCCCCTTTCGCGGCACTGACAAAACCGTCACCATCGCGTAGCACGAATTCAACATCGGCATTCCGATCAAACGCCAGCATCTCGGCACCAAGACGCGCCAAACCAACCCCGACCAAAACGCCCCCCACGATGGACAGGATCACACGGCGATAAATCATATTCCCTCCGCCCGCGCGACATTCGTCCGGCCATAGGCCGGTCTGACCCGTGTTGCCCCCAGGACAATACCATCGGGTTTCAATCCGGCGGCGTGCAACTGGCTGATCGCATCGCGAATATCCCGGCGTTTGCTATATCCCCGTCGCAGGATCAATAGCCGCGCATCGGCAACGCCCATCAACAAAACTGCATCCGCGACGGATAAAACCGGCGGACTGTCGATCACGATCCGGTCATAGCTTTCGCGCAAATGGTCCAGCACATCCGCCAAGCCCGTCTGAAGCACCCCGGTAGCGAGGCTTCCCGGCACGGGTGCCCGCGCCCTGATATAGTCAAAGGATACGCCATCTTCGCCGTGATGAATGGCATCCCCCGCCATCGCATCCCCGGCCAGAACCGCAGTCAGATCCGCCGTTTTCAGCCCCGTCCCCCAACCGGTTGGATGACGCAGATCGCCATCCAGAAGAAGCGTTTTCATCCCCGCAGTCACAAAGCTTGTCGCAAGGTCGCACGCCAATCTGCTTTTCCCCTCGCCCGGCACGGCCGACCCGATGCAGGTAACGTGGGCCCTGCCAGTATTCCCCCTGGTTCTCGCAAGAATATTGATCAGCACCGCCAAATGCCCGACCGCTTCCTCCATCGAAACAGCGTTGGCACCCGGGGTGTCGATTTGCGGTATTCGGGCGAAAAGCGGGATGCCGAACTGATTCTCAAGATCGCAGTCATCATGGATCGCCTGATCGAAATAATGCCGAAGCATACCGGCAACAATGGCAGCAAAAAGTGCAACCAGAACCGCTGCCATCCATAAATCCCGCCTTGCCGGGAATTCTGCGGCTTCGGGTAGGGTCGCGGCCTGCATCACCGTCACATCAGCTTGAAAGGCAGCAAGGCCGATACGCAATTCCTGTTCCTGCGTGCTGAGCGTGTCGACCTCGCTGCGCGCCAATTCCACCGCACGCAAAAGGGCGGCTTGCCCCTGTGCCCTGTCATGACGTGCGGACAGTTTTGCCTGCCATGCATCACGCTGGTTCCTGATAACTTCGTACTGTTTTTGTGCCTGCTGCAAATCAAGTTCGATCTGACGCGCGGCAAGCATGACGACCTCGTCCAGATGCCTCCGCACGGTTTCAAGTTCACCTGTCGCAGCAATCATCGCCGGATGTTTCGGCCCGTATCGCTGATTGAGGGTAGCATGATGTCGCCGCACATCGTCATGTTGCGCGGCAAGCTTGCGCACCATTTCATGATTGGCAACCGACGGCAGCGCCAAAAGCGCATCAACCGATTGCGCGTTTGCGTTGGCGCTTGCCTTGGCCTCTGCCATCAGACGGGCACGTTCCAGATCACGCCGGGCCAGTTCAAGCCCTGCGTTCAGCTCGTATATCCGATCCAGCATCAACCGGCTTTCGTCGCCCTCGACAAACCCTGCCGCCTGCTGCCAGTCAGAAAGGACGGATTCTGCTGTTTCAAGCCGCAGATTGGCCGCCAGCAACTGATCCGATGTTTCCGAAAGCCTCGCACGCAACCCCTGTTTTCGCGCATTTTCACGCTGCCAGACATAACTGTCGAGAACTGCCGAAAGGATTTTCTGGCTGCGAAGCGGATCGGCATCGCTTGCAC
>CBIHMD010000535.1:0-2651 GCA_966210655.1 uncultured Thalassospira sp. | reverse complement strand
CCGATACATTGTGCCGCTGGGGTGGTGATGAATTCGTTCTGCTGCTGCCGGGCCTTGGCCGTCAGGATGCCATGACCAAAGCCCGAGAAATTTCCGATGCCATTCGTGAACATCCGATACATTTCGGGCGGGATAATATTCTGGTCACAGTCAGTGCCGGAATTACCGAATATCGCGATGGCGAGGAATTTGAAACGCTGATCACGCGTGTCGATAACGCGCTTTATACTGCCAAGAATGCCGGTCGCGACCATATCTCGGTCGCCTGACCCGCTTCGTGATCCAGATACAAAAACGGCCCCGAATTCGGGGCCGTTTTTTGATATCAAGCTTACCGTTTAGTCGGCAATATAGGCTTCGGCAATCTGGACAGCGTTCAGTGCCGCACCTTTAAGCAACTGGTCTCCGGCCACAAACAGTTCCAGACCATGATCGCCAAAGATCAGGTTGGAACGGATACGACCGACTTCGACGTCGTATTGCTTCGTTGCATTGATCGGCATCGGATAGACATTGTTCGCCGGATCATCGACCAGCTTGACACCCTTGGCATTGGCCAGCGCTTCACGCGCGGCCGCCGGGGTCACAACCTTTTCGGTTTCAATAACGATTGCTTCGGAATGAGTCCGCTCGGTCGGGATGCGAACAGCGGTGCAAGACACCGGCAGGTTAGGTGCATCAAAGATTTTGCGGGTTTCCCAAGTGACTTTCATCTCCTCGCGGGTATAGCCGTTTTCCTGGAAGCTATCGATATGCGGGATAACGTTGAAGGCCAGCGGATGAGCAAAAACCTCGGCAGGGACCGGCTTGCCTTCAAGACCTGCGGCAAGACCTTCGCGCAACTCGTTCATACCCGGCTGTCCGGCACCCGATGCGGCCTGATAGGTCGAAACGATAACTTTCTTCAGGCCAAACGCCTTGTGCAGCGGCCACAGGGCCACAGCGGCAATCGCGGTGGTGCAGTTCGGATTTGCAATAAGCTTGGCGGTCTTGGCAAGATCACCATTGATTTCCGGGACGATCAACGGCACGTCGTCATTCAGACGGAACGCCGAAGAGTTATCGATCACCAGCGCGCCCTCGGCAATCTGCGGGGCGAATTCCTTGGCAAAATCACCGGAAACAGCAAGGAAGACAATGTCGCACTGCTTGGCTTCTTCAACCGAAAACAGGGCGATGGTCTTAGTGCCGTACTTGGTCTCCACGGTCTTGCCTGCCGAACGCTCGGACGCGAACAGGGTGAGTTCACCCACAGGGAAGTTGCGATCAAACATAACGTTGATCAGCTCGACGCCAACCGCACCGGTTGCGCCGATCACACCGACATGGAGATTTTCGGCACTCATAATAATTGTCTAACCTCGTATAAAAATTACTGTCTTGTTCGACTCACGCGATTGCTCACGGGCCGCGCATTATAGGGATTTCTTTTGCGTTGGCAAATGCACCTTGCTGCATCGCACGCATGCATGGCGATCTTGGAACCCAAACGTTGTCATAAACGACTTGTTCCATGCTTTTTTCGGCAGGTTTCGCGAAACCTGCCGATCAGTTTAGGCAAAATCAGGGCATTGTCGCCAACGGCTGCCACCCCCGTCAATTTACCATTCAATCGCGCCAGAACGCTGGCAACAGAAGCACCAGAAGCGTCTCAAACTCCAACCGGCCCAGCACCATCGCAACATCAAGAATCCATTTCGCGGCATCGGGCAGCGACTGGAAATTCCCCGCAGGCCCGATAATCGGGCCAAGACCCGGGCCCACATTGGCAAGTGCCGTTGCCGCGGCACTCATCGAGGTCACCAGATCAAGACCGGTCAACGCCAGTGCAACACTGATCGCGATGTAGCTAATCGTCAGCAGGAAGACATAGACCGTTACCGCATTATAGATGTCAGACGTGATTTCATGCTTGTCGATCCGGCTTACAATCACTGCCGACGGTCTGCGAAGCCGCATGAAATGTGCCTTAAGTCCGGTAAAAACCACATAAAGCCGGAACATCTTGAACCCGCCGGCGGTCGAGCCGGAACATCCGCCGATAAAGGTCGCAAAGAAGAACAGCATGATCGCAGCCGGCCCCCATTGCAGATAGTCGCCCGACGCGTAACCCGTCGTGGTAATCACCGAAACAAGGTTGAACGCTGCCATGGTCAACGATCTGAAAAATCCGTCATCGGAAATATGCATCAGACGCAGGGTCAAAAGCCCGGTGAAAACCGCAATGATCAGCAGGAAAAGCCGAATTTGCTGATTATTCGTTACCGCGCGAATATCACGTTTGCGCACCAGCACGGCATAAGCCGTAAACGGCAAAGCACCTGCGAACATGAAAATGATACCAACCCAGTGCAGCGCCAGACTAGAATCGAATTTGGCAAATGACAGATCGGACGTTGAATATCCACCGGTCGCCAGGGTCGACATGCCATGATTGATCGCATCAAACCAGGTCATGCCGAAAAACCGGTACAGAACCATGCAGATGACGCTAAGGCCGACATAAATCACCACGATCTGCAGGCACATATCGCGAATGCGGGGGCTCAGCTTTTCGGAACGATCCGAACTTTCCATCTGGAAAAGCTGCATTCCGCCAACCCGCATCATCGGCAACAATGCAAGTGCTGTCACAATGATCCCGATCCCGC
>CBIHMD010000534.1:0-2653 GCA_966210655.1 uncultured Thalassospira sp. | reverse complement strand
TCACCGGGTTCGGATCACGGATCGCGCTCTTGAGCAGACCCTTGGCATCGGCAGCAGACCAAGGTGCGACAACCTTAAGCCCCGGGCAATGTGCATACCAGGATGCATAGCACTGCGAATGCTGTGCCCCCACGCGCGACGCGGCACCATTCGGGCCACGGAAGACGATCGGGCAACCAAGCTGGCCACCGGACATATACAGGGTCTTCGCAGCAGAGTTGATGATCTGGTCTATCGCCTGCATGGCGAAGTTAAAGGTCATGAACTCAAGAACCGGCTTAAGCCCCATGAAGGCCGAACCGGTTGCAAGGCCGGTAAAGCCGTGCTCGGTGATCGGGGTATCGACAACGCGCTTGTCACCGAATTCATCAAGCAAGCCCTGGGTGACTTTATAAGCCCCCTGATACTGCGCGACTTCCTCGCCCATGACATAGACGTTTTCGTCAGCACGCATTTCTTCGGCCATGGCATCGCGCAGGGCTTCACGAACGGTCTGCGTCTTGAACGAGGTATAGCTTTTCTCGTCCTTGGTCGCGTTCATGACGCTCATGGCCCGCGGGTCCTGTTCGGCCCGTTCAATCGCACCGCTCGCAGCAACCGGTGCCGCATTGGCACTGCTGGCCGGGGCCTTTTCTTCGTCCTTGGCTTCGGCCGGTGTGGCTTCGGCTTTCGGTGCAGAAGATGCCGAAACATTATCAAGGGCCGAAGCATCCTCGTCTTCTTCGAGGATGTAGGCGATAACTGCATTCACCGCGACGTTTTCGGTTCCTTCGGCAATAACGATCTTGCCGATGGTTCCTTCGTCAACGGCCTCGACTTCCATCGTGGCCTTGTCGGTTTCAATTTCTGCGATCACGTCGCCGGAGGCAACAGTGTCACCCTCCTTGACGGTCCATTTGGCAAGAGTGCCTTCTGTCATGGTCGGCGACAGGGCCGGCATCAAAACTTCAATCGGCATTGTTCCCTCTCTCCCGGGAAATATCGGTCAAAAGCGGTTCGCGGGTGTCGCGATCACGCGTCGATCAGAATATCTGTGAACAGTTCGGAAACATCCGGCTCCGGGCTGTTTTGCGCGAATTCAGCCGCCTTGGCGACTTCCGCTTTCACATCCTTGTCGATGTCTTTCAAGCCAGCCTCGTCGATGATATTGCCATCGATCAGCAGCTTTTTGACCATATCGATCGGGTCGTGCTCTTTACGCATTTTATCGAGCTCGTCCTTGGTACGATATTTCGCCGGATCGGACATGGAATGCCCGCGATAGCGATAGGTCTTAAGCTCAAGGATATAGGGCCCTTTGCCTTCGCGGCAATGTGCAACGGCACGTTCACCAGCTTCCTTGACCGCAAGAACATCCATACCATCGACCTGTTCACCGGGAATGCCATAGGCAGAACCACGCTGATAAAGGTCAGGGCTGGCCGAATGGCGCTGCGCCGAGGTCCCCATGGCGTACTGGTTGTTCTCGATGCAATAGATCACCGGAAGCTTCCAGAGGGCTGCCATGTTGAAGGATTCATATACCTGCCCCTGGTTGACTGCACCGTCACCAAGATAGGTCAGGCAAACACGGTCCTGACCGCGATATTTGTAATTGAAGGCAATACCGGTGCCGAGCGGAACCTGCCCGCCCACAATGCCGTGTCCGCCATAGAAATTCTTTTCCTTGGAGAACATGTGCATCGAGCCGCCCTTGCCGTGCGAATAACCGCCTTCACGACCGGTCAGCTCTGCCATGAAACCAGCAGGGTCCATGCCACATGCCAGCATGTGGCCGTGGTCGCGGTAACTGGTAATCACACCATCATCGCCGGTAACAGCAGCCTGCATGCCAACAACGACAGCTTCCTGCCCGATATAAAGATGGCAGAAGCCACCAATAAGACCCATGCCATACAACTGACCGGCTTTTTCTTCAAAGCGACGGATCAGCAGCATTTCACGGTAATATTTGAGGAGATCGTCACTGCTCGCCTGATTATCGGCGCGCGTCGTGCCGCGTTTGCGTTTCGGTGTGGTCGCCATGTTTCCTCCCGGTGGATGGCTATCGCTTAAGCATCATGTATGAGTGCTTAATTCGGTACTGGACCACCGAAATGACTACCTAAAACCACGTGCTGAGGCAAGCAATCTAACCACCCTTAAACTGTTGTTTTGCAACGCACAATCACAAATAAACCTAATAATGGTTAATTTGTGATTTTTTGCATATATACATAACACAAGCATTTCCAGTGACTTGAGGAAGCGGCTTCATTCCCGTTCGTTCCAACAGGTCACAAATGCTATGCTTTCCTGAAAAGAATATCACAGATCCGACACGTTTATTTCGCACCCGCCAGAAGATACGCGGGGTTGCATCCACTCTATCGCAAGCTACCAAAAGGTAATATTCAACCAAAAGGCAGTTGAAACAACGCCGTAAGCCGAACCGTAAATTCTTGCAGAAATGATTTTCTGAGGAAATAAAAGAACAATCACAGCCAAAAGCCGTGCCAGATACATTTGCATACACCTGCCCCGCCCGAAAAATCCCGACCGGATTCTAAACGTGGCCGCCCTGCTCTTTACTAATTGGCCATTACTGGCTGGCAGCAGCAGTCTCGTCCGCAGGATAGCCATTGTGATGGAAGATAATCAGATCGTCCGGGTG
>CBIHMD010000533.1:0-2660 GCA_966210655.1 uncultured Thalassospira sp. | reverse complement strand
TCACCACGATGTTCAGGGCCATTTTGGTGCAGGTAGGGTTATTCTCCGTTCTGCTCCGGCTGGTACCGGTATCATTGCTGGCGGTGCGATGCGCGCAGTTTTCGAAACCATGGGTGTTCAGGACGTCGTGTCCAAATGCACCGGTTCGAACAACCCGCACAACGTTATCCGTGCAACTCTTGACGCTCTGGTCAACGGCGCTTCACCGCGTCAGGTCGCTGCAAAACGCGGCCTGAAGGTTGGCGAGATCGTTGCCCGTCGTGATAGCGGTTCGGCTGCGGCCGCCGTTCTCGAAAAGGAGTAATTCGATATGGCTGCTAAGAAAAAAGCGACCGTACGCGTTACCCAGACGGGTTCGCCGATCGGACGTCCGGGTGATCAGCGCCAGACCCTTGTGGGTCTTGGCCTGAACAAACTGCACCGGACTCGTGAGCTGGAAGATACTCCGGCTGTTCGCGGTATGATCGCCAAGGTCAAGCACCTCGTCCGCGTGGACGAGGCCTGATTGGCCCCCAGATCGAAAAGGTGTTGATTAATGAAACTCAACGAACTTGCCGATAACCCGGGTGCCCGCAAGGCGCGCACCCGCGTCGGTCGCGGTATCGGTTCGGGCAAAGGCAAAACCTCTGGCGCAGGTCAGAAGGGTCAGACTTCCCGTTCCGGTGTAGCGATCAATGGCTTCGAAGGCGGGCAGATGCCAATCTACCGTCGTCTTCCGAAGCGCGGCTTTAAAAATCCGTTCCGGAAACTGTTCGGTGTTGTGAACCTTGGTACTCTTCAGACCGCCGTTGATAACGGTGTTCTTGAAGAAGGTGCGAATGTCACCATCGAAGTTCTGGTCGAAAAAGGCCTGGCCCGTCCGCAGAAAGACGGTCTGCGTCTGCTCGCTAAAGGCGAACTGAAAGCGAAACTGAACATCGAAATCACCGGTGCTTCCAAGTCGGCTATCGAAGCCGTCGAGAAAGCTGGTGGCTCGGTCAAGGTTCTTGCTCCGGTTGCCGCAGCAGAAACCGCAGAATAAGCCTCTATGACTACGTGAGGGTCCGGTTCCCAAGATTACGGGACCGGACCCTCCAGTTTTAGCCTATTGGGAGATAAGTGCATGGCATCGGCCGCCGAGCAGCTTGCCGCGAACCTGAATTGGTCGTCTTTTTCTAAGGCTACCGAGCTTAAAAAGCGTATCTGGTTCACGTTGGGAGCGCTTATAGTTTACCGTCTGGGAACATACATCCCTATTCCCGGCGTTGACCCGTCCATTCTTGCTGATATTTTCCAGCAGAATGCAGGTGGCGTCCTGGGCATGTTCGACATGTTTGCTGGTGGTGCGCTTGGGCGTATGACCATCTTCGCGCTGAACATCATGCCTTATATCTCTGCCTCGATCATCATTCAGCTGATGACCACTGTTTCGCCAAGCCTTGAGGCTATGAAAAAAGAGGGCGAGCAGGGGCGTAAAAAGATTAATCAATATACCCGTTATCTGACCGTTCTGATCGCCACGATCCAGGCGTGGGGCATTGCTGTTGGTCTTGAAAGCATGAGCGGTTCGACCGGTTCTGCGGTTCATGATCCGGGCATGTTCTTCCGCTTTACCGCGGTTGTGACGCTTGTTGGCGGCACCATGTTCCTGATGTGGCTGGGCGAACAGATCACCCAGCGCGGTATTGGTAACGGCATTTCACTTATCATCTTTACCGGTATTGTTGCGGGCCTTCCGGCTGCGATTGCCGGCACCCTTGAACTGGGCCGTACCGGCGCAATCTCGGCACTGGTGATCGTTGCGATCCTCGTGCTGGCTGTTGCTGTCATTGCCTTCATCGTGTTTGTCGAACGTGCGCAGCGCCGTGTTCTGATCCAGTACCCGAAACGCCAGGTCGGCATGAAGGTCATGGAAGGTCAGAGCTCGCATCTGCCGCTCAAGATCAACACCGCTGGTGTGATCCCGCCGATCTTTGCAAGCTCGCTTCTGCTGATGCCGCTGTCGGTTGCACAGTTCACCGCCGGTGTCGATGCTCCGGCGTGGCTCAGCACCGTGACGGCACTGCTTGGCCGTGGCCAGCCGCTTTATATCGGTCTTTATATCGCGCTTATCGTCTTCTTTGCCTTCTTCTACACTGCGGTTGTTTTCAACCCGGAAGATACGGCAGACAACCTGAAAAAACATGGCGGCTTCATTCCGGGCATCCGTCCGGGCAAGAATACCGCCAACTATCTGGATTTCATCCTGACCCGCCTGACGGTCATTGGCGCAGCGTATCTGGCATTTGTCTGTATCCTGCCGGAATTGCTGATCGCCGAATGGTCGGTGCCGTTCTACTTTGGTGGGACTAGCTTGCTGATCGTTGTCACGGTAACCATGGATACCGTAGCACAGATCCAGTCGCATATGCTGGCTCACCAGTATGAAGGCCTGATCAAGAAATCCAAATTGCGTGGACGCCGCCGCTAAGGCGGCGCCACGAAGTCCATCAGGGGGACGACAATGAACATTATCCTTCTTGGCCCTCCGGGTGCTGGCAAAGGGACCCAGGCAAAGCGTCTTGAAACCGGACGCGGCATGATTCAGCTCTCGACCGGTGACATGCTGCGCGCAGCCGTCGCTGCCGGGACCGAGCTGGGGCAGAAGGCAAAGGAAGTCATGGATGCGGGCAAGCTCGTAT
>CBIHMD010000532.1:0-2672 GCA_966210655.1 uncultured Thalassospira sp. | reverse complement strand
CACTGACGCGTTCGATATTGCTGCTGACTTCCTGTGTGCCGATGGCAGCCTGTTCGACATTTTGTGCGATTTCACCCGTTGCGTCGGCCTGTTCACGTACCGCATCGGAAATCGTGTTGGTGATGTTGGTAATGCGGGAAATAACATCGGAAATATCGTCCATCGACTGGACTGTTTTGCCGGTTTCTTCCTGAATTGCCAAAATCTGTTCGGAAATTTCACTGGTGGCGCGGGCCGTCTGGTTGGCAAGGTTTTTGACCTCGGCGGCGACCACGGCAAACCCTTTCCCGGCTTCGCCCGCGCGTGCGGCCTCTATGGTTGCGTTAAGCGCGAGCAGGTTGGTTTGACCGGCAATGTCGCTGATCAGTTCGACAATCTCGCCAATACGACCGGCGACTTCGGAAAGGCCAGCCACGGTTTTGCTGGAAATCTCGGCCTCGCGGGATGCTTCGGCGGTGATTTCGGTTGAATGGTGCGCCTGATCCCCGATCTGGGTGATCGAATGCGATAAATGATCGGCGGCGTCAGCCACTGTGCGGACATTAACAGTCGCTTCTTCGGATGCGGCGGCAACTGTGGTGGCACTTTTGCTTGCCAGATCGGCGGCCCCTACAAGTGTGCGGGCTGTGCTTTGCATGCGATCTGCCGAAGTCGAAACCGAACCGACAATATTGGCAATAACGCTTTCGAAACTGGCGATATGCTTTTCCAGCGTCTGCATGCGTTCTTCGCGTTTGCGCGATGCGGCTTCCTGTTCGGCTTCCATGCGTTTTTTGGCAATCGCATTGGTACGGAAGACATCAACCGACTGCGCCATCCGACCGATTTCGTCATTGCGGTCAAGGTCATGGATGGTCAGGTCGGTTTTGCCCTCGGCAAGTTCGGTCATGACCGTCCCCAGCTTGCCAAGCGGTTCTGTGACGATTTTTGACAGCAGCAACCGCATGCCAATGATGGTGGCAAGTGCAATGGCGATGCCGCCAATCACAATGCCGATCAGGATCTGATTGGTTTTTGCCTGTTCGGGGGCGACCGAGAGGCTTGATGACAGAACGGCAATCACGTCGCCTTTTTCGGCGTCCATCGCGCCATGGCAGCTAAAACAAACCTCGCGCTCGGCCCCTTTGGTCACGCCAAGAACAATCGGCATCGACAGGCGATAGGTGCCCGCATCGGTATAGCGACCGATGGTTTGACCGGTTTCGATGGCTTCCTGATCAATGGCATCGCGGGGCGTTTTAAGGTCCTTGTCGCCATATTCCTTCATATAGGCCATCGTTGTCGGGCCCCAGGCCGACCAAAGCTCGCCGGGGTAATCCAGATTACGGCTTTCAAACCAGTTGTTGAAAACGTCAATACCGATATCATCCGCGTCATCGGGGCGAGCGGCCATGACATTGACAATTAACGCATGAAGCGATGTCAGTTCGTTCTGACTAAGCTGATGAAGTTTGGCGTCCATTGCCTTTTCTTCGGCAAACATCATCATGGCAAGTGCGATGATTACGGTGGATGTCACACCAAAGGCCGACGCCCACATAAAACGTTTGCGAATGCCCATGGCATTGAAAGCCGATAACAACTTCATCACTGATCCCCGATTGGATAATGCAAATGCATACGGATGGACCATCAATGATCCATCGATGGTCCGTATCAAACTGTCCCGTAAGGAGCATCGGGCCATGAGCCTTTCGGGTCTTTGATTTGTCTCAAGTCGGTGGGCAAAAGGGGCGGGGCATTTGGATAGGTCTTGCTTCGCCGGTATAAGGGGCAGCAATGGGCCAAACCTTGTCATAAACGACATGGCAAGGCATAAGGCGGATGATCACCGTGCAGAACAGGAAATCATCATGAGCCTTTCATTTTCGGACGCGCAGAAAAAGCTCGAACAGATCACAGCCGAAATGCTGGAACTGATCCGCAAATACGGGCTGGATGCTGAAAGCCCGTTTGAGGTGATCCCGGTTGCACGCGCCAAAATCAACAATCAGCAGGACTATATCCGGTTCCTCGAACTATCCATCGAAGGCCGCATTTACGGCGAATATGCCGATGCCCTTAAAAAGAAACTCGACGAAGAAACCCGTCAGGCTGAAACCAACAGAAAAATGCACTGATCTGATAGGCATTTGCTAAATGGCGGATTTTTTCCGTCAGCCAGATTGTTGTTTTACAGAAACTTTTTTCGATTAAGGCGGGATGTCACAAAATATTCCCGATCTTGTCACCGTCCTGCCGTTGAGACGCGGCCTTTAGGGGATTATATCGCTGCTTGACGATGCGCTGGCAAAGCCGGGTGTCGTTATTCCGAAGGGGATTGTCATTCGGAAGATCACGAGCAACAGGATGGCTGACATGAACAAAAGTTATGTCCAGACCTTGATGGAAGTCGAAAAAGTATTTGGTCAGATCAATGACCATGATTATCGCCTTTACCGTGCAGTATGGGGTAACCGGCAGGCAGCCGGTACCGGTTTGCCGCGCGGAACGCGTGCCGAAATCAGCAAGAAACTTGCCAATGATTTTGTTGCAGCCAACGGTGCTGTAATGCACCGAAGCACGGCACACGCGGCCTAGTGACCATTGCGGTATTTGCCGCCAATATTCCGGAATACTTGATTTCAAACCGCCATCTGGTGTTAAAGATGGCGGTTTTGTTTTTCAGGTTA
>CBIHMD010000531.1:0-2672 GCA_966210655.1 uncultured Thalassospira sp. | reverse complement strand
CAATAAGACGCAGAAAACTGCCAATCATAAAATGAGTACAAATTGGAGGTAACAATGAACAAGCTTCTTTCATCGCTTGTCGTCGCCGGTTCCCTGTTTGCAGGTGCTGCCCATGCTGACGAAGCGGTCAAAACGCCGGACACCATTTCGAAATTCACATCCGAAACCACCGGCAAGGAATATTCCATTGCCACCGTGGTTAAGGTTGACGGCATTGCGTGGTTCGACCGTATGCGTGAAGGCGTTGAACAGTTCGGGGAAGATACCGGTCATGACACCTGGATGGTCGGCCCAAGTGCTGCTGACGCCGCCGCACAGGTGCAACTGGTTGAAAACCTGATCGCGCAGGGAGTTGACGCGATCAATATCGTGCCGTTTTCCGTCGAAGCCGTTGAACCGGTCCTGAAAAAGGCCCGTGATCGCGGTATCGTCGTGATTGCTCACGAAGCATCGAACCTGAAAAACGCCGACTACATCCTCGAAGCCTTTGATAACAAGGCTTACGGCGCAAACCTGATGGAAGTCCTCGGCAAATCCATGGGTGGCAAAGGCAAAAATGCTGCCACCGTCGGCAGCCTGACTTCCAAATCCCAGAATGACTGGATCGACGGTGCCGTCGAATACCAGAAAGAACATTTCCCGGATATGGAGCTGGTGACCGAACGTCTGGAAACCTATGACGACGCCAACACCGACTACACCAAACTCAAAGAAACCCTGACCACCTACCCCGACCTTCAGGGTATCGTTGGCGGTCCAATGCCGACTTCGGCTGGTGCCGGTCGTCTGATCGCCGAACGCGGTCTTCAGGGTAAACTCCATTTCGCAGGCACCGGTCTGGTGTCGGTTGCCGGTGAATATC
Organism: uncultured Thalassospira sp.; assembly: GCA_966210655.1. Classification (GTDB taxonomy): domain Bacteria; phylum Pseudomonadota; class Alphaproteobacteria; order Rhodospirillales; family Thalassospiraceae; genus Thalassospira. The sequence goes on along the minus strand of CBIHMD010000531.1, from coordinate 1,810 downwards.
TTGAAAATGGCGACATCGAATATATCCAGTTCTGGGATCCGGCCGTTGCTGGTTACGCCATGAACATGCTGGCCATTATGGCGCTCGATGGCAAAGCCGACCAGATCAAGGCTGGTCTGGATCTTGGCCTTCCGGGCTATACCGATCTCAGCACCCCGGAAGGCAGTAATGCCAATCTGGTTTATGGCCAGGGCTGGGTCGGTGTGACCAAGGAAAACATGGACAAGTATAACTTCTGATTTCATCAGTTGACGAAGGCGCCCGGTGTGGGCGCCTTCGTTTTATTGAGGAATCGGGCCCTTTGCTTCACATTAACGGGCTTGTCATGTCTGAGAATTTTATTGAATTGCGGAACGTCCGGAAAGAATTTGCCGGCGTTGTTGCGCTTAAAGACCTTTCGCTGACGATCCGAAAAGGCGAGATCCACTGTCTTGCCGGTGAAAACGGTTCAGGTAAATCAACCCTGATCAAAATCATGTCCGGTGTATATCAGCCAAATGCCGGCGAGATTTACATTGATGGCAACAAGGTTGAAAACCTCTCTCCCATGGCGTCAATCGAACATGGGGTGCAGGTGATTTATCAGGACTTCTCCCTGTTCGGGAACCTGACAGTGGCCGAAAACCTTGCCATGAATGTGCAGCTTCGCGAACAGCGCCATGTGCTCAACTGGCGCAAGGTCCGCGAAATTGCCAAAGAAGCGGTCAAACGTCTCGGGGTCGATCTTGACCTTGATACAGATGTCGAAAAACTGTCCACGGCGGGCAAACAGCTTGTCGCGATTGCCCGTGCGCTGATGTCTGACGCCCGTCTGATCATCATGGACGAACCGACAACCGCCCTGACCGGCAAGGAAATCGAAACGCTTTTTCGCATCGTCAAAGATATCCAGTCGCGCGGGATTGCCATTTTGTTTGTCAGTCACAAAATGCGCGAAATGCTGGAAATCAGCGAACATATCACCGTCATCCGCAACGGCCAGAAAGTGGCCGACGGCCCGACCGGTGATTTTGACGAAGCCTTGATCACCCGCCATATGACCGGCTCCGACATCATTTCCGAACCCTATATCTGGGACCAGCAGAAATATGGTTCGATGCCACCACGCATCGAAACCGCAAATCTGACCCACGGAAACGATCTGGACAATATCAACCTCGCCATCAAACCGGGCGAGATTGTCGGTCTTTCCGGCCTGCTTGGTTCGGGGCGTACCGAACTGGCCCTGTCGCTGTTTGGCATGATGCCCGGTTATAGCGGCACCATCTCGATCAATGGCAAGAAAACCGTTCTTGAAACGCCGCAAAAGGCAATCAAGGCAGGTGTCGCTTATGTCCCGGAGGACCGCCTCAGCGAAGGTCTGTTCCTTACCCAAGGCATTGATCGCAACATGCTGGCAACCAGTTATGAAAAACTGGCACCGGGTCTTCTGATTGATCAGAAAAAAGCCGAAGAGTGGGTTCAAGCGATGATCCGCGACATGCAGATCGCAACTCCCACCGGCAAAAAACTGGTCAAGGAACTTTCGGGTGGTAACCAGCAACGTGTGGTGATTGCCCGCTGGCTTCTGACCAACGCCAAATTCCTGATCCTGAACGGCCCGACCGTTGGTGTGGACGTGGGGTCAAAGGCGGAAATTCACCGGATCATTCGCGAACTGGCCCAAAAAGAAGGGCTGGCCGTGTTGATGATTTCCGATGACGTGCCGGAACTGGTCCATAACTGTAACCGTATTGTCCTGATGCATCGCGGGGCCTTTGTCGAGGTAATGGCATCTGTCTATACCTCCGAAGACCAGATCAGCGACAAG
>CBIHMD010000530.1:0-2677 GCA_966210655.1 uncultured Thalassospira sp. | reverse complement strand
GTTTGCGCGGACCGGCATGACGGCGGTTTATGTGACGCATAATCTGAACGAAGCGGTGCGACTGGCAAACCGGGTGGTGGCATTGCGCCGTCGCCCCGGCACGATCAAAGAAATCCATACAATCGATATTCCGATAGCAGAGCGGCGCGAAGGCATGCCGGAGCTGATCGCGCATGAGCGCGCCCTTTGGGAGCTGATCCGGGATGAGGCGATTGCGGCCGATAAGGAGCTTGAAAATGTCGCATGATATCAGCGAAGTCCGGGCAGAAGCACAAAGCACGGCGTCACCGGCAAGCCATGTGCGGTTTCGCGCGACGGGCTTTAACCCGAAGGCCAATCCGGTGGCGGCGTGGGGATTTTTTGTTGTCGTGATTGCGCTTTGGCAATTGGGATCAAGTACCGGGGTGATCAGCGAACTTGCGATGCCAAGCCCGGTTGCGGTGGCCAAGGCGCTTTGGCAATTGATCATCACGGGTGATCTTTGGCTGCATCTTGGCGCGTCGTTGCAGCGGCTTGTCGGCGGCTGGATCATGGGGACGGTGGCCGGGCTTTTTGTCGGTTTTCTGGTGGGGATGTTTAGCTGGGCGCGCTCGCCCGGCGTGGCGTTTGTATCGGCCCTTTTCCCGATCCCGAAAATCGCCCTTCTGCCGCTTTTCATCATCTGGTTTGGCATTGGCGAGCCCTCGAAATTTGCCACCATTGCCTTTGGCGTGTTTTTCCCGACCGTGATCAATACATTTGGCGGGGTGGACAATGTGCAGCGCAACCTGATCCGCATGGGGCAAAGCTTTGATCTGCCGATGTGGTCGGTGATCCGCAAGATCATCCTGCCCGGTGCGTTGCCGACCATCCTGTCGGGCTTTCGCATTTCATCCTCGATCGCGATTATCCTTTTGATTGCAGCCGAGATGATCGGGGCGCAATACGGCATCGGGGCGCTGATACTGGCCGCAGGCAACCTGTATCAGACCGATCAGCTGATTGCCGGTGTGGTGGTTCTGTCGCTTCTGGGGTTGTGTGTTTCGTGGCTTCTGGGGCGATTGGATCGCTGGTTGCTGGCGTGGCGATGAAGGCCGCGTAGCACGCATCGAAATTCTTCAAGGTCGGGGTTTTGCCCCGGCCTTTTTGTTGTCGATGTTATACCGCTTAGCGATGCTCCTGCCGAAACCGGGCCGGGGACATGTTTGCCTTTTTGGCGAAAAAGCGTGAAAAATATCCGGCATCGCGGAAGCCCAGTTCATCGGCGATCTGCTGAACCGCGATGTCGGTATAGATCAGGGTGCGTTTGGCTTCTAGGATCAGGCGATGATGGACGACTTCGATGGCGGTCATGCCATAGATATCCTTGGCGATGCGGTTTAGCTGTGTCGTGGTGATACCGATTTCGCGGGCGTAGAATTCCAGCGGTTTGTGCTGTTTGTAGAAGGTTTCAATCAGCGACTGGAATTTGCGGAACTTGGCGGTTTTCTGTTCCTTGCGGCTAAGCCGCGCCGGATCGCCCGACGGGGCATCGCGCCCGATGGCCAGCAGCAGCAATCCCAGTATATTGCGCAGCGCATATAACCGACCGGTATGATGTCCGTAATATTCCGAGACCAGTTGACGGATCAGGAAATCGGTCGGGCTTGGTTGATCGGCGGTTGCCGACGTGTCGACGCAAAGCGGCCGGTCGAGGCGCGCAAGAAGTTTGGGTGCGGGGCCAAGGATTTCCTGCATATGGTAATCGGTCAGTGAAATGACCCAGCCATCGATATCAGAGCTGAAGCGAAAGCCGTGAACGGTGCCGGGCGGCATGGTGAGCAACTGCCCGACCTGCATGGTGAATTGCCGGTCGTCAAATTCGATCCCGGCATGGCCGCGTGTGATGTAAAGCAGTTGAAACAGATTGGCATGACGGTGCGGCTGACTGTGCAGGTCATGCAGTTTGGATCGCGACGGGATGCTTTCGAGATGGAAGAATTCCGGTTCGGAAATGGCAACCTGTTCGGCGGTTCCGGGCGCGGTTTCGCCGGTTTCACCGTAAAGCTTGTAGACCGGAATGCTGTTGCGGGTTGCGACCATCGTCATGTGCTGTTGTTTTACTCGCCTATAGTCTAGCGGCTTTTGAATGGAACCAAAAGAAAAGCCCGCCACAGCGGGCGGGCTTTTCGGAAGTTTATGATGCGCGTTGCTATCCGCCAAGCAATGTTGGCACAAACAGTGTCAGTACCGGCACAAAGATCAGCAACGTGATACGGACGATCTCGGCGGCAAAGAAGGGCATGACGCCGCGGAAGGTCTGGCTCATGGGGACGCCATCGGCAAGGGCGTTGATGATGAACACATTCAATCCCACCGGTGGCGTTATTAATCCAAGCTCCACGACAATCAGGGCCAGAATACCAAACCAGATTTTAAGGTCTTCGGCCCCCATGCCATAGGCCGCACTTGCCGCGGTTGCCCAGTCGCCGCCATTGATATCGACCAGAGCCGGCCAGAAGAACGGGATGATAACCACGATCATCGACAGGCTTTCCATGAAGCAGCCCAGAACGATCAGGGCAAGCAACATCAGAACCATGATCAGCCACGGATCAAGACCGCTGGTTGCGGCGGCCTCGGCCATATAGGCCGGAAGGTTGGCACGGCTGAAGATACCCTTGAGGATTTCGGCACCGAGCAGGATGAAGAAGATCAT
>CBIHMD010000529.1:0-2686 GCA_966210655.1 uncultured Thalassospira sp. | reverse complement strand
GATATCAACCAGCACCCGTCCGTCGAGGCGAATGGAAATCCGGCGCAATTCAAGCCCTTGGTCCGGATTGGTATCGGTGGCGAGTGTTCTACTCATACGCTCATCATATCCTGTTTCGGTTTCCCATGCCGCGCCGATGGCGGAACAAAACCGCCGGGATCAGAAGAGCCAGGGCAAAACCGGCAAAGGGCAGGATCATTTGCAAAAGCCCGTAAATCCCGATCATCCGCCGGTCGCCGCCCGATGCCAGAGCCACTGCCTCGGTCGTTACCGTGGCAAACCGCCCTGCCCCGATCAGAAGAGTTGGCAGATACTGCCCGACACTGACTGCAATGCCGACGGCAAAGGCGGTCAATACCGCACGGGTCAGCAAGGGCAACCGTACAGACCAGAACACCCGTGCCGGTGATGCACCAAGGCAAAGCGCCGTTTGCCCATATCGCGGATCAAGTGCGCGAAACGGATCAGCAAGTGATAGAAAAATATAGGGCAACACAAAGATCACGACGGAAACCAACGTTCGTTCCAGCCCGATACTGCCAAAAAACACCTGAAGCCCGAACATGAAGCTGATTTGCGGCATCAAAAGCGGCAGATAAATCAACAACATTGCCCCTTGTCCCGTTTTTTGAAACCGGCGGGTTTCGTTTTCAAGGCATCCAAGAACAAGTGCAATCGCGACCATCACAGACAGCACGGCAATCATAAGTGTCGTCCAAAGTGTTGCGCCCAGCATGTCATATTCGCGCATCCAGAGACGCAGACTGAAACTGCGCGGCAGAAATTCCGGGAAAGACCAGTAACCGGCAAAGCTCCAGACCAGCAGGCTTGCCAGCCCGAGAAACACCGCCCCTGCCGACAGGATCGCTGCACCGGCAGCAAAACGGCGAATGGTTCCATCATGTCGTCCGCGCATCCCGCCTTCGGCCCAGATGCGTCCGTAAAATCCGGCCAGCTTTTCACCACCCCACCAGATCGCCATCGCCATCAGAACAAGGATTAATTGCAACATGGCCCCGGCAGAGGCCAGAAAACGGTGCGACAGTTCAGGATCGGACAGCCAGCCAAGAATACGAACCGCCAGCGGTGCGGGGGTTGTCGGGCCAAGGATCATCGCGACATCGACAACCGATGTCGAATAGGCCAGCACCGCCAATACCGGCAGACGGATTTGCAGGTAAACCCGTGGCAGAACGGTTTTAAACCAGCCAACCACCCGACCATATCCAAGCGTCAGGGCCACCTGACGCGTCCGGTCGGCATCTGCCTGCGGCAGAGCCGCCAGCGTCATCAACAATAAAAACGGGATTTCCTTGGCAACCAGCCCGGCAATCAATGCAATCCCCAATGGGTCGTGCAAAGTTACGATATCGGGCGGACGGTCCCACCCAACAAGCGGTGCGACCGCCCGAACGATCCAGCCGGTTGGCGCGATCAGAAAAGCCAACCCAAAGGCTGCGGCGGCATGTGGTACAGAAAGGATCGGCGACAGCAGGCGTTGCATCACGCCGAAAATCCGCGTCCCCTGCCATGCGGCACAAAACAGTATGACAACCAGAAACGAGATCAGTGTCGCGATCAAACCATTGACCAATGACAGCCGGACCGAAATGCCAAGCCCCGGCTGATCAACCAGATCCCGCCATGGATCAATTGATAGCCTATCCCCACCAAGCGCCGGAAGATACCCGAATGCGGGCAGCATCGTCCCGATCAGTCCGGCACAGACCGGGCCGATCATCAGAATAAGGGTAAAAGCCGGGAAAAGCCGCAGCATCTGGACTTATTGCACCACGCCGTAACGCTTCTGCCATTCGGTTTCAACCAGTTCCATCCAGCTTGGATGCGGTTCCGGCAAAACCGTGCCGCGTTCGGACGGTGACAGCGACGCAACGCCAAGATTCAGATCGGAAAAGGCCTTTTGCATATCCACAGGAAGCTTGTCCATTGCCAGTACCGTATCGGCCCCCCAATATTGCGGGTCCTGTTTGCGCAACTGGGCCTCGGGCGACATCAGGAAATCGGCCAGTACGACCGCCCCGGCCTTTGCCGATGCGTTATAGGGAATGGCAACAAAGTTGGTATTGCCAAGCGTGCCGTTGTCAAACACATAGGACCGGACAGTATCGGGCAGTTCCATCGCCTCGATCGCTGATGATACCTCCCCCGAACTGAATGAAAACGCGATATCGATTTCGTTATCGGCCATCATGGTACGCAAAGACGCGCCGTTTTGCGGATAGGCCTGCCCGTTGCGCCACAATAGCGGCTGCAAATCTTCCAGATATCCCCAAAGTGGTGCCAAAACCTTTTCGGCGTCCGTTTCATTGGCGGGCTGTTGCAGAACTTTCGGGTCCTTGACCAGTTCGGTCAGTATCTGTTTCAGGAAAGTCGATCCCATATAGTTTGGCGGCTGAGGATAGGTAAACCGCCCCGGATGTTTGACCAGCCATTCCAGCAAGTCTTGCGCCGATTTAGGCACGCTATCAAGGCGCGCGGTGTCGTAATAGAAACTGACCTGCGCCATGCCCCATGGTGCTTCAAGGCCCATGGTTGGCACCGTGAAATCATTCACGACCGTTGGTTTGCCTTTGACATCGACATAGGTAAAATTCGGCGTCTGTTCCGCCCATGGTCCAAACAAAAGGTCATTGCGTTTCATCGCGGCAAAGTTTTCACCGTTCAG
>CBIHMD010000528.1:0-2699 GCA_966210655.1 uncultured Thalassospira sp. | reverse complement strand
TGGTTTTCTGATAACCGCGCAGCCGGAAACCGCGATTGTCATATTCGCCGTCGCGATTGGCATGCCAAAGATCGACGATTGCGCCGCTGATCGGCTGGCAATCACGGGTCAGGACAAACCCGATCAGGGTTACCGGATCGCCATCTGCATCAGCACGAAAATCGGATTTTTCCGGGGGCTGGTTGCTATAAAACGGGCCTTCGGTGCTGCTGCGGGTTGGTTCATCATCGGTGCCGCAGGATGGCGTAATATCACGATTTATCGGCTGTGCGCGTAACGTGGGTGCAAACAGTCCTGCGGGAATGCCGGTCGCGCTGGCGGCAAGCCAGCCTTGCAACAGGCTGCGGCGGGTTGGCATAGCGTGACTTTGCTTAGGTCCTGATAACGGCATGCGGTATTGCCCCTTTCATCACCCATCAGGCATCTACCCGCATGTGGAATGCAGGCTGCCTGATAAAAGCGAGATAGCGGCTTTTGCCCAAAAATCAACGCCCTCATGCGATTTGTGATGAAAGGCGGTTGGCGAGTTCAGGCAGGTGTTGTTGATGTTGGCTTGTCAGCTTCGACCGGTTGCGAGGCGGCAGAAGCATCGCCTCCTTGGTCCGCCGATGGTATCGCGGGGGTCGGTTGATCTGCTGGGGCGGTGTTGCCATTAGTGCCATCCGGCACGGCGGTGGTACTGCCTGATATATCGGCTGCGGGCACAGGTGCCGCGCCCTGATCTGCGGTTGGGGCCGTGGCATCGGGGGCTGGAGTCGGCGGTGGAGTGGTTGCCGATGCCGACTCGCTTTCCGGCGGCACGGGTACTGGTGCCATATCCGGGGTAGATGCGGTGGATTGGGGTGCTGCGTTACTCGTATCTGGCGCTTTTCCCGGTTCTGCTGGTGTTGCAGTTGCCGGTGTCGGAGCAGGATCAACCGGTTTTGCCGGTGCGGCGAGCTCGTCCGGCGTTATCGAAAGCGTTGCGGACGGTGACGGGGTCGGGGCGGCTTTATCATGATCAGGGCGGATCAGGAAGCGGTCGGACAGGGTATCGCGCCCAACCAGAAGCGGTTGGGTAATGCCTGGTACTTCCAGCAGGCCGAGCTCAACATCACAGACAACATCGCGCAGAACCAGCTTCGTTCTGATCACGGGGGCTCGCACCGGGGTGCTGTTGGCGCTGGTTGTGATCTGCCGGAAGGTGCTTACCGGCATGGCAAGACGCCAGGTGATCTGGCGCTGGATCAATTTTGAATTGTCATCCGGCGCGCTGTCGACAGTCAGCGAAAAGGATACTTTGACAGGCTGGGTTGCGTCCGCGTCACCGGGCGTTCCAGCACTGTTTTCGGCAGCATCCTCGGGTTCCTCGATCGTCAGATCGCTAACGAAAAGGCAGCTTTGCGGGGCCGCGCCAAGGATCATCGATGGCAGGGCCGCAATTCCCCAATCGGGCAAATCGACCGGTTCATCGGCATAAAGGACGGTGCGATTGCCCAAGCCACCATCCCGCCCGGCGGGCTTTGTGGCCGATGCCGGTTTGCTGTTGGATGCAAGCATGATCAGGGCTTTGTACAATGTCGGGTTCATGCACCATTGACGGTGCACGATCCCGCTTGTGACAGACTAGTTCAGGAAAATAATGCCGCCGGAATTACTTGTTGCGATTCCAGCCATCACACTGGCCACGATGGCGCAGCAGATGATCGGCCAGAACGATGGCAGCCATGGCTTCGCCGACCGGAACCGCACGAATGCCAACACACGGGTCATGGCGGCCCTTGGTCACGACATCGACATCCTTGCCGAAAATGTCGACACTTTTGCGCGGTGTCAGGATTGAGCTGGTCGGTTTGACGGCAAAGCGCACCACAACATCCTGACCGGAAGAAATCCCGCCCAGAATACCGCCTGCATGGTTGGAGCCAAAGACCGGCTTGCCATCTTCGCCCATGCGCATTTCATCGGCATTTTCGATGCCGGTCAGTTCGGCGGCTTCGAACCCGTTGCCGATTTCAACGCCTTTGACGGCATTGATGGTCATCATCGCCTTGGCCATGTCGGCATCCAGCTTGTCATAAACCGGATCGCCAAGCCCGACGGGGACGCCGGAACAGACAACCTCGATCACGGCACCGACGGATGATCCGTCCTTGCGCAGGCCATCAAGATATTCCCCAAAAACCGGAACGGCCGCGGCATCGGGGCAGAAGAACGGGTTGTTATCGACCTCGTCCCAGTTCCAGTTGGCGCGATTGATTTCCTTGGTCCCCATTTTGATCAGGGCACCACGGATTTTGATATCATCGCCAAGGATTTTGCGCGCAATCGCCCCGGCGGCAACCCGCATCGCGGTTTCGCGTGCCGATGACCGCCCGCCGCCGCGATAATCGCGGATGCCGTATTTTTCCCAATAGGTGTAATCGGCATGGCCTGGGCGGAACTGGTTTTTGATTTCGCCGTAATCCTTGGACCGTTGATCAACATTTTCGATCAGAAGGCCGATCGGCGTGCCGGTGGTCTTGCCCTCGAACACGCCCGACAGGATTTTGACCTGATCGGGTTCGCGGCGCTGGGTGGTAAAGCGTGACTGGCCCGGTTTGCGTTTTTCAAGAAACTGCTGGATGTCTTCTTCACTCAGATCAAGAAGCGGCGGCACCCCATCAACGACACAGCCAATCGCCGGGCCGTGGCTTTCGCCAAAGGTGGTGAAGCGAAAC
>CBIHMD010000527.1:0-2704 GCA_966210655.1 uncultured Thalassospira sp. | reverse complement strand
TGTCTGACCCATGAATTGTGGGAAGAACTTGGCAACCAGATTTATCTTTATCTGGCCTCTGTCAGTCTGGCCGACGTTGTGGATCGCCGTGTTTCCGGATCGACCCGGATGTTCGAACCGCGTACCACGAAAATCAAAGAGCCAAGTCAGGTTGCGGCCCAGTAACTTGTCCTCTATATCGAGGGCAGATCAGAAAATGCGAATAAGGATGATTTTAAACTGATGACCAACCCGGTTTACCTTGATTACAACGCAAGCGCGCCGCTGTGCCACGAAGCACGGCAGGCAATGCATGCGGCGATGGAAGTCGCAGGTAACCCGTCATCGGTTCATGCATCTGGCCGGGCGGCGCGCAAGATCGTCGATCATGCCCGTCGCCGGATCGCCGATCTGGTTGGTGGCGATGCCGAACGCGTGATTTTCACAAGTGGCGGTACCGAGGCCAACAATCTGGCCCTGAACGGGCTTGAGGATGTCACCGTATTTACCAGTGCGGTCGAACATCCCTCGGTGATCGAGGCACGGTCTGACGCGAAACGCATTCCGGTTGATGCCGATGGCGTCATTGATCTGGCCGCTCTTGAAGCCATGCTGCGCGCGGCATCCGATGCCGGGCAAAAGGTTCTGGTTTCGGTGATGCTGGCCAACAATGAAACCGGCGTCATTCAGCCGGTGGCCAAGGTCGGCCTTCTGGCACGTGAATATGGCGCAAAGGTCCATTGCGATGCCGTTCAGGCATTGGGCCGTATGCCGGTCGATATGGGCCAGCTTCTGGTCGATATGGTATCGATTTCGGCCCACAAGATCGGTGGCCCCAAAGGGGTTGGTGCGCTGGCGATTGCGCCCGGTGTGATGCTGGTGCCGCAAATCCGGGGCGGCGGGCAGGAAAAATACCGACGGGGTGGCACGGAAAACACGATTGGTATCGCGGGCTTTGGCGCTGCGGTCGAACGGTGCGAAGCCACCTGGTCGAAAATGGACGAAATCCGCGCGTTGCGTGATCGTCTGGAAACGGTTTTGGCAGCAGAAGCTCCCGAACTTCTGATTGCCGGAAAAGGAACGGATCGACTGGTCAATACCAGTTGCCTGATCCTTCCGGGCATGCCGGGGGAAACTCAGGTGATGGCCATGGATCTTGCAGGGATTGCGATCAGTTCGGGATCAGCCTGTTCATCAGGCAAGGTACGTGAAAGCCACGTATTGAAGGAAATGGGGGTTACGGATGCCGGATCGGCCATACGGGTCAGTCTGGGACTGGAAACCACCGATGACGAGATTGATACATTTATCCGCGTTTGGAGCCGGATGCGGGGCAATGCAGTGCGTAAGAAAAGTACGCGCCACGCTGCCTGACAAAGAGTGAGTGAGGAAGCCTTTACTATGAACGAGCTTAAAGCAAAGCCGATCTATCTGGATTATCAGGCAACGACGCCGACCGATCCGCGCGTGGTGGAAGCCATGCTGCCGTATTTCACCGAGAAGTTCGGTAACCCGCATTCGCGCAACCACAGCTTTGGCTGGGAAGCGGAAGATGCGGTCGAGGTCGCACGTGACCAGGTCGCCAAGATCATTGGCGCCTCGTCCAAAGAGATCATTTTCACCTCGGGTGCGACTGAATCGAACAACCTTGCGCTCAAAGGCGTGATGAAGTTCTACGGCAAGAAAAAGCCGCACCTGATCACCGTCGTGACCGAGCATAAATGCGTGCTCGACAGTGCCCGTCACCTTGAACAGGAAGGTTTCAAAGTAACCTATCTTGGCGTCAAGGATAATGGCCTGATCGACCTTGAACAGCTTAAGGCCGCGATCACCGACGAGACCGCGATTGTTTCCGTCATGGCGGTGAACAACGAAATCGGCGTGATCCAGCCGCTGAAGGAAATCGGCGAAATCTGCCGCGAGCGTGGTGTGTTCTTCCACACCGATTGCGCGCAGGCCGTTGGCAAGATTCCGCTCGATGTTGACGAAATGAAAATCGACCTGATATCGATTTCGGGTCACAAATTCTATGGTCCGAAGGGCGTTGGTGCGCTTTATGTCCGTCGCCGTCCGCGCGTTCGCGTCATCGCACAGATCACCGGTGGTGGTCAGGAACGCGGCATGCGTTCCGGTACGTTGCCGACCCCGCTGATCGTTGGTCTGGGCAAGGCATGCGACATCGCCATGAACGAAATGGCCGAAGAAAACGCCCGCATCATGGAACTGCGTGACTACACCATGAAGCGTTTCCGTGACCGCCTTGCCGACATCTACCTGAACGGTGATGAAACGCAGCGCGTTGCCGGCAACCTCAATGTTTCCTTTGCCTATGTCGAAGGCGAAAGCCTTCTGATGGACATCAAGAACATTGCGGTCTCGTCGGGTTCTGCATGTACCTCTGCCTCGCTGGAGCCGTCATACGTTCTGCGTGCGCTGGGTGTTGACGAAGAACTCGCACACACTTCGCTTCGTATCGGGATTGGCCGCTTTACGACCCGTGAAGAGCTTGATCAGGCGATTGATTCAATCAGCGTTGCTGTTGAACGCCTGCGTGAAATGAGCCCGCTTTGGGAAATGGCCCAGGAAGGCATCGACATCAAGTCGATCGAGTGGGCTGAACACTAAGCGTAACTGAACAATTCCTTCTCGTGAGAGAGAAACAGGACTTTTAGGAGGACTTTTACCATGGCTTATAGTGAAAAGCTGATCGACCATTACGAAAACC
>CBIHMD010000526.1:0-2707 GCA_966210655.1 uncultured Thalassospira sp. | reverse complement strand
AAAACCAGCTTTGTCCATACCCTGAACGGGTCGGGGCTTGCGGTTGGCCGTTGCCTGATTGCGGTGATGGAAAACTATCAGCAGGCAGATGGTTCAATCCGTGTGCCGGATGCATTGAAGCCCTATATGGGCGGTGTCGAGGTGATTTCACCGCGCGGATAGGGTGGCGATATGGTCGATCTGAAGAATGCCCGTATCCTGATCAGCAATGATGACGGGATTGATGCGCCAGGGATCAGGCTTCTGGAAAAGCTTGCCTGTTCGCTTTCCGATGATGTCTGGGTTGTCGCGCCGACGACCGAGCAAAGCGGAGCGGGGCATTCCCTGACCCTGCGTCATCCGTTGCGGATCCGCAAACGGGATGAACGGCATTTTTCAGTCGACGGCACGCCGACCGATTGCGTTCTGCTTGCCCTGCAGCAGATCATGCGCGACAGCCCGCCTGATATTGTTTTGTCGGGGATCAATCGCGGCGGTAACCTTGGCGAGGATGTGACCTATTCCGGGACCGTCGCGGCCGCGATGGAAGCAACCTTGCTGAATGTGCCGGCGATTGCGTTTTCGCAGTATTTCTCGGGTAATCTAATTGACTGGTCGGTGGCAGAAAAACACCTTTTGTCAGTGGTGGAAACCCTTATTCACACGACCTGGCCCAAAGGTGTTCTGATTAATGTGAATTTCCCGGAAACCGAACGCAAAGGTGGGGCCCGGATCGAAGTTTCCAGACAGGGACAGCGCAAGATTGGCGATCATATTGCCGAACGCCTTGATCCGCGCGGCGAGCCCTATTACTGGATCGGGGCGATCAAGTCGGAATTGCCCAGGGATGAAAATGCGGACTTGCGGGTCATCGAGAGGGGCGATATTTCGGTAACTCCGATCAGTCTCGATTTCACCCATTATGAGACGCATGCAAAACTGACAAAGGCATTTCCGTGAACGAGCCTGTCATTGCCCGAGAAGCCGAAATCGAAAATCTGCTTGCGATCCTGCGCAATGACGGGATCCATGACGAAAGCGTTTTACATGCTTTGGCCAGCATCCCACGCGAAATTTTTGTGGCAGATCCGTTTGTCAGCCGTGCATGGGAAAATGTCGCCCTTCCGATCAGCAAGGGCCAGACGATTTCACAGCCCTATATCGTTGCCCTGATGACACAGGCGCTTGAACTGAATGATCGGATGAAGGTGCTTGAGGTCGGGACGGGGTCGGGGTATCAGGCCGCGATCCTCGCCAAGCTGGCACGCCGGGTTTACACGCTTGAACGTCACAAGCCGCTTCTGCGTGAGGCTGAAGACAAATTCCGCGAGCTTGGCCTGCATACGATTTCGACCCTGCATGGCGATGGCGGGCTTGGCTGGAAGGCGCAGGCACCGTTTGATCGGATCATCGTGACGGCCGCAGCCCAGGATGTGCCACCGGTTCTGGTCGATCAGTTGGCGATTGGCGGGATTATGGTCGTGCCGGTCGGCGAGGTATCGCATACCCAGTTGTTGTTGCGTGTTCTGCGCACGCCGACGGGGATTGATGTGACCGAACTGATGCCGGTCCGGTTTGTGCCAATGTTGCCTGGTACCGAAGAATTCTGAGCCGATTATTGTATCTGCTTACGGATTGTTAACGGCTGATCGCAGACAATCCTTTTCATGATGGAAAATAGTGTCAAACAGGCAGTTCGGAGAATACGGACGCTGGCGTTTGTCTGTGGGACAACGACGGTGCTTGGAGGCTGTTTGCTGAATTCCGTCCCGGTGCCAGTGGTTTACGGCGACGGCGCGACATACAGCCCGTACAGCATGCCGAAACTCAATAATGGTGAACGGGTCATTACCGTCGAGCCGGGCGATACTGTTTCCGCGCTTGCCAATCGTTATCGGACCGACTTTGGGCGGTTTACCGCGCGCAACAAGATTGCAAAACCCTATGTGATCTATCCGGGGCAGCGACTTGTGTTGCCGCCGTGGGATCCGTCCTATGACAGCAATAGCCAGACCGCAGTCGCCAGCCGGTCCTCGTCTGGCACGACAGGTTCCACGCCGAGCAAGGCGGTTACGATTGGGGGCAAGCGCGAGGTTGTCAGCGTGCCGTTGGAGGCACCGGAGCCAACCGTTGCCCCTGAACGTTCAACAACGGTGCAGATGGCCCGCGTCGGCCCAAACAATGGCGGCAGTATTCCGACGCCGAGCCTAAAGCCTCAGGACTTTGCCGCGCGTGCCGAACAGCGCTACGCATCGGCCAATACATGGAAAACCGATACACGCGAAATGCCAACTGTAACGCCGGTTGCCGGACAGGGCAGTGCGGTGCGCAAAAATGTTGTGATTGCCGAACCAGATGATCGCAAGGGATTTGTCTGGCCGGTGCGCGGCGATATCGTGCTGAAATACGGAGCCAGCGCGGGCGGGCTTTTCAATGACGGGATCAATATCAAGGCAGATCGTGGTACACCGATCCTTGCTGCGGATAATGGTGTTGTGACCTATGTCGGCAACGAACTGCGAGGATTTGGCAATCTGATCCTCATCAAGCACGCAGATGACTATGTGACGGCTTATGCTCACACGGAAAACCCAATGGTGGCGCGCGGTGATATGGTTGAACGCGGTCAAAAGATTTCAAGTGTCGGCAGCACGGGAGCTGTCAATCAGCCGCAACTGCATTTTGAAATCCGGCGCGGACGCAAATCCGCCGACCCGATGAAATACCT
>CBIHMD010000525.1:0-2715 GCA_966210655.1 uncultured Thalassospira sp. | reverse complement strand
GGTCATTCCGCACATTACCGATGCGATCAAGGAATTCGTCCAGTCCGATGCGACCGAGGATTTTGTCCTTGTCGAGATCGGCGGTACGGTTGGCGATATCGAAAGCCTGCCGTTCCTTGAGGCGATCCGCCAGATGGGCAACGAGCTTGGCGATGGCCGCACGCTGTTCATGCATCTCACACTCGTGCCGTATATTTCATCGGCGGGCGAGCTTAAAACCAAACCGACCCAGCATTCCGTCAAGGAACTGCAAAGCGTTGGTATTCAGCCCGATATCCTGCTGTGCCGTTGTGACCGTGAAATCCCGGTCAATGAACGCCGCAAGATCGCGCGTTTCTGTAACGTCCGCGAAGCGGCCGTTATTCCGGCCTATGACGTTGACAACATCTATCAGGTGCCGATCAGCTATCACCAGTATGGTCTTGATAACGAAGTGCTTCATCACTTTGGCCTGCAGGCACAGGACCCGGATCTGGGGCCGTGGGAAGACATCTGCAACATCATCCGTAACCCGGAAGGTGAGGTCACCATCGGGATCGTTGGCAAATACATCCAGTTGCCGGATGCCTATAAGTCGCTGACCGAAGCATTGACCCATGGGGGCATCGCCAACAAGGTCCGTGTCAAACTGGAATGGATTGCCTCTGACGCGCTTGAAAAAGAGGGCAATGTTAGCGAAATCCTGTCCAAACTGGATGCAATCATGGTGCCAGGCGGATTTGGCGAGCGTGGCACAGAGGGCAAGATTGCCGCTGCGCGCTATGCCCGTGAAAACAAGGTGCCGTATTTCGGCATTTGCTTTGGCATGCAGATGGCTGTTCTTGAAGCCGCACGCAATCTTGCGGGCCTTAAGGATGCGTCTTCATCGGAATTTGGTCCGACGAAAACCCCGCTTGTGGGCCTGATGACCGAATGGGCGAAAGGCGGCGGTTCTGTCGAACGTCGTTCGGACGACGATGATCTTGGCGGCACCATGCGCCTTGGCAATTACGAGTGCAAACTTGTCGACGGTACGCGTGCGCGTGATATTTATGGCAGTGATACCGTTCTTGAGCGCCATCGCCATCGTTACGAAGTTAACGTAAACTTCATGGCGCAGCTTGAGGAAAAAGGGCTTAAATTCTCTGGCCTGTCGCCGGATGGACGTTTGCCGGAAATCGTCGAATACCCGAACCACCCGTGGTTCATCGGCGTTCAGTTCCACCCGGAACTGCGTTCGCGTCCGCTTGATCCGCATCCGCTGTTTGTGTCCTATATCAAGGCCGCCAAAGAGCGCAGCCGTCTGGTTTGATCGAACAGCCTGAATGAAAGACTTCGAAATGACGGAAATCAAAACTGTCAAAGTCGGCAATATCGAATTCGCCAATGACAAACCCTTTGCCATTCTGGCAGGGCCGTGCGCGATCGAAAGCCGTCAGCACGCACTGGAAATGTCTGCAGCCCTCAAGGAACTTTCCGAAGGTATGGGCATCGGGCTTGTTTACAAAAGCTCGTTTGACAAGGCGAACCGCACCAGCAGCACGTCCAAACGTGGCGTTGGTCTGGTCGAAGGTCTCGACATTCTGGCCGAGGTCAAGGAAAAGACCGGGCTTCCGATTGTTACCGACGTTCATCTGCCTGATCAGTGTGCGGCGGTTGCCGAGGTTGCGGATATCCTTCAAATTCCGGCATTTCTGTGCCGTCAGGCCGATCTTTTACAGGCAGCGGGTAATACCGGTCGTGCGGGTAATGTCAAAAAGGGTCAGTTTCTGGCCCCTTGGGACATGGCGAATGTTGCCAACAACATTGCATCGACCGGCAATGAAAACATCATGCTTTGTGATCGGGGCACCAGCTTTGGCTATAACACGCTGGTAACCGATTTCCGTGGACTTCCCACCATGGCCCGTCAGGGCTATCCGGTCGTATTTGATGCGACCCATTCTGTTCAGCAGCCGGGTGGGCAGGGGACAACGTCAGGCGGTCAGCGCGAATTTGCGCCGGTATTGGCGCGTGCGGCTGTATCCGTCGGCATTGCGGCCCTGTTTATCGAAACCCACGATAACCCGGATGCCGCCATCAGCGATGGCCCGAACCAGATTCCGTTGAACAAGCTTCCCGAAGTTCTGTCGGTTCTGATGGAACTGGACAAAGTGGCAAAAGCCAGCCCGGTTCGTCTGGACATGTTCAACGATTGATATGCAGGTGCCGCCATCAGACATGATGGCGGCATTTCTTTTATGCTGTAACCAAAGCACCCGATTGGGGTGCAGATAATCTCAGTGAGGAGAATGTTTCCGTCATGACCGCTATTATCGATATTCGCGGCCGCGAAATCCTCGACAGCCGTGGCAACCCGACTGTTGAAGTTGATGTAACCTTGGAAAGTGGCGCCTTTGGTCGTGCAGCCGTTCCGTCGGGTGCATCCACCGGTGCGCATGAAGCCGTCGAGCTGCGTGACAAGGAAGACCGTTATCTTGGCAAGGGCGTGACCAAAGCGGTTGCCGCCGTCAATGGCGAGATTTTCGAAGCACTGGCCGGTATGGATGCCGAAGATCAGGTCGAAGTTGATGGCATTATGATCGACCTTGACGGTACGCCGAACAAGGGCCGCCTTGGCGCAAACGCCATTCTGGGTGTGTCGCTGGCGGTTGCAAAGGCTGCTGCCGAAGAAGCGGGTCTTCCGCTTTATCGTTATGTTGGCGGTGCTTTCGCCCGGACCCTGTCGGTGCCGAT
>CBIHMD010000524.1:0-2723 GCA_966210655.1 uncultured Thalassospira sp. | reverse complement strand
AATCCAAGCGTCATCTGCCTGTTTTTCATTCGCGGACCGAGTTGCTTGCCGTATGGCGTGATTGGCAAAAACGTCGCAAAGAAAGAAGGGGCGGCGCCCCGGAATCATCCTTGCAGGATGATACATATGAAACGGAAATCAATGCGGGTGAAGCGGAAGCGATAGATCCAGATGAGGTGGATAATGTTAAGCCTCGGAAAATAACCTGATATTCAATTAGATTTTCTAATGAATAGATGAGTTTTGCTGGTTTGCGCATTTGACGCAGATTGCCCTAGATTCCAGCGATTGTGTTCGTTGGAGTGCCGTTATGGGCCCGCTTGGATTATACAGTGTCGTTGTTCTGATCTGGGGAAGCACCTGGATCGCTATTCAGTTTCAGCTTTCGGTAGGGCCGGAACTGGCGGTTGCCTATCGCTTTGTTATGGCAGCGATAATCTTGATGGCATGGTGTTTGATCCGCCGACTGCCGATGCGTTATTCCCTGCGTGATCACCTGTTCATGGCAGCCCTTGGCATCTGTCTTTTCTCGTTGAATTATGTGTTGATTTACATCGCCAGCGCCCATTTGACGTCGGGTCTTTTGGCTGTCGTGTTTTCGACCATTGTCATCATGAACATGATTAATGGTGCGATCTTTTTCAAACGGCGACCGGAAACCCGGACCCTGATCGGGGCAGCAATCGGGCTTGGCGGGATTTCGCTGGTGTTTGCGCGCGATCTTGCGACGTTTGATCTGGCGGCGGGTGGTAGCATCGGTTTGCTGGTTTCGCTTGCGGGTAGTTACATTGCGTCGCTTGGTAATATGGCATCGGCGCGCAATCAGGCGCGCGGCATTCCGGTCCTTCAGGCGAATGCTTACGGCATGATGTACGGCTCGATCCTGTTGATCGGTTACATCCTTGCGGCAGGTATTCCGTTTACCTTTGATACCAGCCCGTCCTTTGTTGCGGCGCTGATTTATCTTTCCCTGTTCGGCTCGGTTCTGGCGTTTGGCTCTTACCTGACACTATTGGGCAAGATCGGCCCGGATCGTGCGGCATATAGTTCTGTCATGTTTCCGGTGGTGGCACTTTTGCTGTCGACCTGGTTTGAAGGATTTGTCTGGGACAGCAATATCGTTCTAGGCGTCGGCCTGACGTTGCTGGGTAATATCGTGATCCTGACCAAGCGGATGCCCAAACCGGCGGTCATTGCGATGCAGGTAACAGGCGCGAAGCCGACAACAACACCCTCAAGACCCTGCGAGGCAAAGGCCAGATAACGCCTACGCCTTCGAACTAACAGGTGTTGCGACGAGATGACGACGGATGAAATGCGATGAACGGTGTTGCCTATTTTCAACGGATGGCCTGCTACAACAGCTGGGCAAACCAGCATGTTCTCGACGCTTGTGCCAGCCTTGATGTCTGCGAGCTTGAAACATCGCGTGCGGCCTTTTTCCCGTCGATCATCAGGACATTGAACCATCTTTTGGTGGCAGATCGTTTATGGCTGGGACGTCTGGTTGGTACGCCTGAAAGTTTGGCACTTGATACCGTGCTTCATGCAGGATTTGATGAATTCCGCGCCGCGCGCGAGGCGCAGGATGCCAGAATCATCGCCTTTACCGAACAACTTGATGCGGAAACGCTGGCAGGTAACCTGTCCTATCAATCAATGCTGGCGGGGGCATATACCCTGCCGCGCGAGGTGATTTTGGCGCATATGTTCAATCATCAGACACACCACCGAGGACAGCTCCATTCCATGTTGATCGAGGCAGGCACAAAGCCGCTTGCGATTGATCTGGTGTATTATTGTCTGGAGGATGATGCGTGATGGCCGATCTTCTGATTCAGTACACACCGTTTCTGATTGCCGCCCTGTTGCTCAATATCTCGCCGGGGCCGGACCTGGCTTATATCAGTGCGCAGACCGCGATCCATGGCCGCAAGATCGGGGTGTTTTCCAGTCTTGGCGTTTGTTCCGGTGCGTTTGTGCATGTGGTTGCCGCTGCCCTCGGGCTTTCGGCCATTCTGGCGACATCGACACTGGCATTCTCGGTGGTGAAATGGGCCGGGGTGGCATATCTGGTGTGGCTGGGGATCGGTGCATTGCGCAGCAGTTTTGCCAAGCGTGGTCCGGATGATACGGTATCTGAAATATCTGCCGCAAAACGGTCTCCGATACGCCCCATGACAGCCTTTCACGCATGGCGTCAGGGTGCGATGATTGATGTCCTTAATCCCAAAGTCGCGATTTTCTTTATGGCGTTTCTGCCCCAGTTTGTTGACCCGGTGGCGGGGGATGGTGCTGTCCAGTTTCTGGTGCTTGGCACATTGGTCAATTTGATCGGCTTTTGTGTCGAGACGGTCGTGGTGTTTGCCATCGGATTTGCCGCAATCCGCCTTCGGGGTAACGGGTCGCTTGGCATCTGGCTGCAACGTTCGCTTGGCGGGATGTTTATCGCGTTGGGTGTCCGGCTGGCGCTGACCGAGCGGTGATTTATCGAATTCGTCACCCCTTCGTTTCCAACCGGTTGGGAAGGGCGACGATGCCGGACTTTCGCATTCAGGAGCGAAGGTCCTTGGTCCGGATTGGTAACCGGACCCTCTGGATTTTGCACTCTATCCAGAGCTCTCTTACTGCAAACCAAGACTTGCGCCCGGCTGGGGATATCCTCAGGACCGGGTGCCTTTTTTTGCAAGATACCCGACCAACAAGTTCGATAATGGTGCTGC
>CBIHMD010000523.1:0-2724 GCA_966210655.1 uncultured Thalassospira sp. | reverse complement strand
AGACACCACTTTCTACCAAAAAGGTAGAGCGAAAATTAATAGGTCCTGAGCCTAGAACGACAGATTTCAGACCTGAGTCCGGATGCCGGGGTGACGGGAAGCGGCATGTGAAATCCATAGATGTTGCAGATCAGGATTGCGCAAGGATAGTCTCTCCTCATCAGGAAAACGGGCTGCCCGACCGGCAGCCCGCAGTTGCAAGACAAGATGAGAGGGTAAATTTCCCGGTCAGAATTCGACACCGATCTTGCGATCAAGCGAATATTTACCACCGCCACGGATCAGGACCGAGAGCGCCATCAGGCCCCAGAAAAGTGGCATTTCAAACCCGGCATTGTTCCACGCATAACCGTTTGGCAGGTGAATGGTGATGGCAACCGCCATGAAGGCGATCACGGCGGCAGCCACCGGGCGGGTCAGCAGACCGATGGTGAGCATCAGACCACCGACAAATTCCAGAAGCCCGATCAGCAGGGCAAAAAGCAGACCCGGTGCAAAGCCGATGCTTTCAAGCCAGCCTGCCGTGCCTTCAAGGCCATAGCCGCCAAAAGCACCAAACAGTTTCTGGGCACCGTGCGGGACCAGAAGAAGACCGGTGGTGACGCGAACGATCACGGGTGAAAGAGGTTCAAGGGCAGCCCACAGATTGCCAAGGGCCGGGATAATCGGGCGTGGTTTGGTGTTTGCAAGGGACGACATATTCATATTCCTTCGAAGGGTCGGACCGGGAAACCGGTTCAGGCGACCATGTCAAAAACAAGGGCTTCAGCTTCGGTTGCGTCGCTGAAAATCAGTTCGTCTTCGTCCCGGATGGCGGCGCCATCGCCAGCCTTCAGGGTTTCGCCATTAACGCTCAGCATGCCGCGCGCTACCTGAACCCAGGCAATCCGGCCCGGTTCGATTTTATGGGATGCTGTTTCACCTTCACCCAGATGGGCAACGTAAAGGTCAACATCCTGATGGATGGTGATCGATCCATCCCGGCCGGTGCGGCTGCCGATCAGTGACAGGCCCGAGCCCGTATCGGAACGTGCGATTTCCTTTTCCTCGTAACCCGGTTCGAGGTTCGCTGCTTCTGGAATGACCCAAATCTGCAGGAAATGAACCGGGTTTTCTTTCGAATGGTTGTATTCCGAATGGCGGATGCCGGTCCCTGCCGTCATACGCTGCAGGCGGCCCGGGCGGATAACGGAACCGGTGCCAAGGCTGTCTTTGTGTTCAAGCGCGCCATCAAGCACATAGGAAATGATTTCCATATCCTTGTGGCCGTGAGTGTCAAAACCGGCACCGGGGATAACCCGGTCTTCGTTAATCACACGCAGCGGGCCCCAAGCCATCCGTTTCGGATCGTAATAGTGACCGAAGGAAAAAGTGTGATGGGAGTCAAGCCAGCCAAATTGGGCGCGGCCACGGTCTGCGGATTTGATCTTGGTAATCATGTTGGTCTCCATCGCTGGGGTGTCGTTTGTTGGAGCCAGAATACGCTTTTCGCAAAAAGTGACAATTACCGCAATAATGCGCATACTGTCGCATAATTAGCGACAATAAAACAGATCTAGGCATAGCGGAGCCCTTGGATGGACAAGCTTGGAAGCTTGCAAACCTTTGTAAAAGTTGTCGATGAAGGCAGTTTTGCCGCGGCGGCACGTGCGATTGGACAATCACGGTCCCAGGTTAACCGGGCGGTCATTGCGCTTGAGGAAGATTTGGGGGTGCAGCTTTTGAACCGCACGACGCGCCAGGTTGCCGTCACGCCAAGCGGCCGGGCTTTTT
Organism: uncultured Thalassospira sp.; assembly: GCA_966210655.1. Lineage (GTDB taxonomy): Bacteria > Pseudomonadota > Alphaproteobacteria > Rhodospirillales > Thalassospiraceae > Thalassospira. The sequence continues at coordinate 951 of CBIHMD010000523.1, read as the reverse complement.
ATGACCGGGCCAAAGCCGTGCTTGCCGATTTGCATGAAGCAGAAGAAGCCATTCGCGAAAACCGCGAAACGCCATCGGGTGATATGCGCATCAATGCGCCGATGTCATTTGGCACATTGCATCTGGGGCCTGCACTGGTTGATTTTGCCCGCCAATACCCTGATATCCGGGTCGAACTTGCCCTATCGGACCGTTTTATCGACCCGGTCGCGGACGGGTATGACATGACAGTGCGGATCAGCCAGCCCAGTGAAACACTGGCACTGATTGATCATGAAATCATTCCGATGAACCGGGTTTTGTGTGCTTCACCGGACTTCATCCGAAAGCATGGTGAACCGGAATCTCCGCGTGATCTGGCGACATTGCCATGCTTGCACTATGGCAGCCTGCCAGCCGGTTCGAGCTGGAAGATGAATGGTCCGGACGGGCCGGTTTCGGTGCAGGTGAATGGTGTTTTCTGCTGCAACAATGCCGAAGTTCTGCGTGATGCAGCGCTTGCCGATCTTGGCTTGGCATTATTGCCAACCTTCATTGCCGGGCCGGATTTGCAAAGTGGCAATCTGGTCAGTGTTTTGTGTGATTACAGCCCGCCGGAACTGTTTCTGTATCTGCTTTATCCGCCCAGCCGACAATTATCGGCACGTATCCGGCTTTTGGTCGACTTTATTTATGACCGTTTTGGCGGTCAGCCGCACTGGGATCTAGTGCAATAAAGAAGGGGCGGGAAATCCGAACCCTTGCAGTCCACGTACCAGTTATTAGGTTTTGATCAGGCCCTGGTGATACATGGATATGACGAGTTTTGGCATGCCGACCCTGATGATGGTGTCACATGGTAACAGCGGCAATGGCGGCGATCCTGCGGCGGCGCTGGCGGATGCCGTGCGTGATCATTGGGCCGGGTCGGTACGCCATGGCTATATGCGCAGCACACCATCGGTTCCCGAT
>CBIHMD010000522.1:0-2745 GCA_966210655.1 uncultured Thalassospira sp. | reverse complement strand
TTTTTGGCCTGTGCCAGCAGATCGGTCATTAGCGGCGCGTAAACGATATCGGTGACAAGGGCGGTTTTTGGCAAACCTTCAAGATCAATTTCAAGTTTCGGCTGCCCGACCATGCCAAGGCTTGTGGTATTGACCACAAGCGACGCATCGGTCAAATCCGCCGGATCAAGGGGCCAACTCACGACCTTGATCCGCGGATCGCTGATCTCAGCCGCCAAGTCATCGGCGCGTTTGCGTGTACGATTGGCAATGCGGATTTCAGGGCTTCCTTCGTCAAGCAAAGCAATCAAAACCGCGCGCGACGCCCCGCCCGCACCCAGCACTACGGCAGGACCGGACGCAAAATCGATATCCGGAACTTCCTGGCGCAGGTTTTCGATAAAACCGAACCCGTCAGTATTATCGCCCAACATGCGGCCGTCCTTGGCAAACGTCACGGTATTGACCGCCCCGATGCGACGAGCACGATCGGACAGTTCATCACATTCGGGCATCGCCATTTCTTTTTGCGGAATGGTGACATTGACCCCGGAAAAACCCAAATTACGCAAAGATTTCAGGGCTTCCTGAAAATTCTTTGGCTCGACCGGAAGCGGCATATAGCACCCGTCGATTCCGTATTTTGCCAACCAGTAGCCATGTAGTCGCGGCGATTTGGAATGCGATACAGGCCAGCCCATCACACCGGCAAGGCGTGAGGTACCCGACAGGGTTCGATAAGGGGTTCGCGAAGTCATGATGAGGAATTTCCTGCCTGAATATCGTTTATTATGCCTTGAGAATCCCGTGATCGCGCAAGAAACCAATCAGCGGCAAAAGCGGTAGACCCAGAACGGTGAAATAATCACCGCGGACTTCGGTGAAAAGCTGTGCACCGATACCTTCAAGCTGATAACCGCCAACGCAGTTATAAATCTCTTCTCCGGTAGCATCGAGATAATCTTCAAGCCATTCATCAGTAAAGTTGCGGACGGTCAGATGGGCGGTATCGATGGTGCCCCAGATACGCGAACCTTCCTTGTAAATGACCGCTGCTGAAATCAGCTGATGGGTTTTCCCGCGAAGCGCGCGCAACTGAGCACGGGTATTATCCCGGTCGCGCGGCTTGTCAAACCAGATCCCGTTGCATTCCAACATCTGATCCGCGGCAATAACGATGCCGTCAGGCTGCTGACGATACATACGCAGCGCCTTCATTTCGGCGAGTGTTTCGGCAGCTTCGGCTGCACTGGCACCTTCGGCCTTCATTGATTGTTTGTAACCGTCTTCGTCGATCATTGAGGCAATTGCCTCGCATGCGACACCCGCATTTGTCAGCATGGAATGACGGGCTTTGCTGCTAGACGCCAGAATCAGTCTGGTCATATATCGGATCCTGTAATTATCTGATATCTTTGAGTTAATGGAATTAATGACCGCGCCGGTCATACATGGTCGATAGAATGATTGCCGCAGTTTCTTCGATGGATCGTCTGGTGACGTTAATAATCTTCCAGCTGTGATCGGTGAAATAACGGCGTGCCTGATGGACTTCATTTCGCACGGCAACCGGATCGACATAATCCCCGCCCTCCCCTCGCTCAATCTGGCGCAGGCGGTTTTTGCGGATCGATACCAGTTGATCAACATCCTTGATCAGGCCAACCACCAGCGGATTTTTTAGTTTGTCGAGTTCTGCGGGCAACGGGCAGCCCGGCACAAATGGCACATTGGCGGTTTTGATGCCACGATTGGCCAGATAGACCGAAGTCGGCGTTTTTGATGTGCGCGATACACCGACAATCACGACATCGGCTTCTTCAAGATCCCAGGTCGATTGCCCGTCATCATGAGACAGGGTGTAATCAATGGCTTCGATTCGGTTGAAGTAATCCTCGTCCATTTTATGGAGTGCTCCGGTGCGGCCACGCGATTGCTGACCCAGATAACCGGCCATCATGGTGATGGTGTTATCAAGCACATGGCTGTGCGGAACCTGCAGACGGCGGCAGCCTTCTTCAAGCTTGCGGCGAATATCCATATCGAAAACCGTATAAAGCACGATCCCCGGATTGCGTTCGATATCAGCCAGAACGCGGGTAAGCTGCGCATCAGTGCGGATCAGTGACCAGACATGTTCATGAGCCCGTACATCGGGAAATTGCGCGATACAGGCACGCGCCACCCCGTCAACGGTTTCACCCGTAGAATCCGATACCAGATGAAGGTGAAAGATATTGTCATCGTCAATCATCGCAGTCCTTCAATCTGCCAGCATTTCACATCATTTAACCGAAACCCGGTGTTCAATATTTCGATCATCTGTCATCTAACAGGGCACTGCAATCCCAACCGCAAATTAAACCGATGGAGTCGGCCTGTGGATAATTGTGGATAACGGGGGCGACTCCGGCCAAATTTTTTCCACAGATTTTATCCTGCACGTCATACAAAATTTCTCAAAGCATCCGTCCCACGGGGGATAAGCGGAAAATTTTTTCCCTAATAGCAGGGATAACAAGGCGAAAACCAGATTAATCCCCGTTATCCTCATTATTCAAAAGTGGCTTTTCCCAAGGTTACCTTTGGGAGTCGTTCGGAGTCGTCCCCAGTTTTCCCCAAGACCGTTTGAGATGAATCATTTTTCCCGAGTCGCAATGTGGATAAACTGTGCACCAAATTTAATCCCCGTTATCCACAGGGAACCACTAACAAACAACATCCTTTTTTATTAAAGAAGGTTTTGTTAGAGACACGGTGGAAAAA
>CBIHMD010000521.1:0-2747 GCA_966210655.1 uncultured Thalassospira sp. | reverse complement strand
CTGTCGAGCGTATCGGCATACATGGTCTGGATGGAATCGATGACCACGACTTCATGTGAACTTTGGTCCAGCGTCGCGATGATATCGCGCAGGCTGGTGGCCGCCGCGAAATCGACCTGTGATTTTTCAAGGCCAAGACGGGCAGCACGCATGCGCACCTGATCAACCGCTTCCTCGCCCGAGATATAGGCGCATTTATGTCTGGCAGACAGGACGCCGACGCCCTGTAACAGGAGTGTTGATTTACAGATACCCGGATCGCCGCCAACCAGAAGGGCGGAACCCGGAACAAGCCCTCCTCCGACGGCACGATCAAGTTCGGCAATGCCGGTTATGATGCGGGGCGGGCTTGCGCTTTCGCCTTCAAGGGCAACGAAATCAAGCTGCTTTCCCTTGGCTCCGGTGGCAATGCCGCCGGTCGCCTTTGGTCCGGCTTCGATGCGTTCTTCCTCGATCGAATTCCATTCACCGCATGCGTCACAACGCCCGGTCCATTTCCGGTATTCAGCACCGCAATTCTGGCAAATGAAACGACTTTGGGTTTTGGCCACTGGTGGCTCCGCGCATAAGGATGGAACGAAACGGGCGAGGGGCTTGATCGGTAATCAGAGATGCTTCAGGTCAAGATCCAGCGGACCTTCGATATCACCCGAAACGAACTGTTGCAAATAGGGGTTATCGGCATTGTCGATTTCAGAAACCGGACCATCCCAGATGATTTTGCCCTGATACAACATGGCAACCCGGTCGGCGATTTTGCGTGCGCTTGCCATATCGTGGGTAATGGTCATGGCGCAGGCACCAAGTTCGCGGGTGCATTTGACAATCAGGTCGTTGATCACATCGCCCATGATCGGGTCTATACCGGTGGTCGGTTCGTCGAAAAACAGGATTTCTGGTTCTGTCGCAATGGCACGTGCCAGACCGACACGTTTTTGCATGCCCCCCGAAAGGGACGCCGGGGACATATTGGCGATTTCGGAACCAAGGCCGACATCGGCAAGGCGTTCAATCGCAATATCACGGGCCTGTTTGCGTTTCATGCCGCGACCTTCGATCAGTCCAAAGGCGACATTTTCCCAAACGGGCAAGGAGTCAAACAATGCTGCCCCCTGAAACAGCATGCCGGTATGGGCCAGCATGTCTTCGCGGGTTGAACGTGATGCGCCAACCATTTCCGTTCCATTGACCTTGATAGAACCCTGTTCGGGAACAAGCAGACCCAGAACGCATTTGAGCGTGACAGATTTGCCGGTGCCCGAGCCTCCGATAATGGCAACAGATTCGCCGGGCCCAACATCCAGATTGACGCCCTGCAGCACTTTTTTCGAGCCAAAGGACTTGTGCACATCACGAAGCGAGATTTTGGCTGTGTCGCTCATATCCCGCCCTTAGCGTGTGAAGAAGAGTTCGGTGACGATATAGTTCGAAATCAGGATCAGGATGGAGCTTGAAACCACGGCATTGGTCGTTGCCTGACCCACACCCTGTGCACCACCACGTGAATGATAGCCGTGATAGCAGCCCATCAGCGTGATCAGGAACCCGAAAACAGAGGCCTTCACCAGTCCGGAAATCACGTCAAGCTGTTCAAGATACTGGAACGTATTGCGGATATAGGACCCGTCGTTGAAGCCAAGCTTGTTGACCCCGACAAGATACCCGCCCAGCACGCCAATGATATCCCCGATCAGGACCAGCACGGGCAGGGTCAGCAGCCCGGCGATGACACGCGGGACGACCAGATATTTGAAGGGATTGGTTGACAGGGTCACCAATGCGTCGATCTGTTCGGTGACGCGCATGGTGCCGATTTCAGCCGCAATCGCCGCCCCGACACGCCCGGCAACCATGAGCCCCGCCAGAACCGGACCCAGTTCACGGGTCATCGAAATGACGACAACCGTAGCAACCGCGCTTTCGGCAGAAAAGCGTGAAAAGCCCGAATAGGATTGCAGGGCCAAAACCATCCCGGCAAACAGGGTCGTCATCGCGACGACCGGCAACGAGAAATAGCCGATCTCGCGCATCTGTTTGAAAATCAGTCGGAAATAGAATGGCGGTGTTACCATATGGCCAATGGTGCGCCCGGCAAAGACCGTGACGCGACCGACAAGGGCCAAAAAGGCAAGAAACATACGGCCAACTGGCGCAAAGATCGGCATTGGAATTATTATTTCCCCTGTTGCAGGCCAGTCAGTGGCGTTGGCCGATTTATTCAAGTCAGCTTTCTGTATAGACCCGCCGGTAGCGATGTCCAAGAGAAGTCAGTACTTCATAACCGATTGTACCCGCAGCACTTGCTACGTCGTCAACCGTCATTTTGTCATCGATCAATGGAACCATGTCGCCGGGTTGCAACGGTTTGCCCGGAAGATCGGTGATATCGATGCTGATCGCATCCATCGAAACGCGCCCGACATAGGGAATTTCATGTCCCTTGATGCGAACCTTGCCGGTGTTTGATAGCGAACGCAGCCAGCCATCTGCATAACCCACAGCGATGGTTGCAATACGGCTTGCACGTTCAGCACGCCAGGTGTTGCCATATCCAACGGCCTCACCAGCGTCGATCTGGCGAACCTGAAGCACCTTGGCCGTCAGTTTGACCACTGGGCGCATCGGATTGGGGGTTTCCGGGGTCGGGTTTCCGCCCCAAAGCGCAAAGCCCGGACGGCAGAATTCAAGATGGTAATCGTTGTTCCGGAAAATCGCCGAGGAATTACAAAAACCACGCGGTGCAGGCG
>CBIHMD010000520.1:0-2758 GCA_966210655.1 uncultured Thalassospira sp. | reverse complement strand
GGCGATATCGCCCGATGCTTCGGCCTGTGATACCGCACGTTCGGCTTCGATTTTTTGTGCACGCAGAACGCCGATCCGGCCCTGCTCCACCGCAAGCGTCGCCTTGGCGGCGGCGACCTGTGCCTCTGCCGTTTGACGGTCGGCCTTGGCATAATCGAATTTCTGGCGGCTGGCCGCACCTTTTTTCACCAGATCCTCGTAACGCGCGTAATCCTCGGACGTGCGATCGAGTTCGACCTTTGCAATGCGGACATTGGCTTCGGCCTGATTGATGGCGGCCATCTGAAGAGTGATCTGTTCGTCCATGGTCTGAACCGCGGCACGGCGCGCATCAAGCGCGGCATCCGCCTGTTTCAGTTCGGCCCGGTAATCTTCGTCCTTGATGGACAGCATCAGTTCGCCCTTGCGCACAGGCTGGTTTTCCGCAACCCGAAGATCACCGACATAGCCCGAAACCTTGGGCGAAATCGCGACTTCATCTGCCTGCAAATAGGCATTGTCGGTGGATTCGTGGAACTGACCCTCGGTCACCCAATAGAACCCGTAATAACCGCCGCCACCGATAATCGCCGCGGCGATCAGGGGCAGTATGACTTTTTTCACACTCATCGTCCGTTTGATCCTTTTGGTATTGATCAGTACCATTTGAACCTTTATGGTACTATTGAGTACCAATCGTCAAGTGCAGAATTGGAACAATTGTTTGTCCGAAACGCGAAATATCGACCCAAGAACCCTGAAACGCCGCGAAGCTCTTATTGATGCGGCCCGTGAACTTTTTTGCGAGCATGGCCTTTCTGGCACGACGCTTGAGATGATCACGGCCGAGGCAGGTGGATCACGTCGGACAATTTACGAGCTGTTTGGCAATAAGGACGGCGTATTCGAGGCGGTGATCCGCGATTGCACGGGACGCGTCACATCAATTATGGCTGGTCTGGAATTATCGCAGATGCCATTGCGCGCCGCCCTGATCCATTTTGGCGAAACCCTGATGACGCTTTTGACCACGCCGGACACCATTCGCTATATGCGGTTGTTCCTGTCCGAAGTTCCGCGGTTTCCGCATCTGGGCAAGGTGTTTTATGAAAGCGGCCTGATGACCGGACGCCGGATCATCACATCCTATTTCGAACGCCAGATGAACGAGGGAACCTTTCCCAAAGGCGATCCGAAACAGGCGGCGGTGTTTTTCACAAGCCTGCTTAAAGCCGATTATGATTTCCGGCAGATGACCTATGTCGGCTGGGAGCCGCATGCAAAGGATTTGCACGCCCATGTGATCGCGGCGGTCGATATGTTCCTGCGCGGATATGGAATAGACCCTGCGACCGTCGATCAGGAAATCGCGGTCGAGGCGTAATCGGTAACACCCGTTTTCAGAACATGATCAGCAGCCGATAGGCAATCGGCCCCATCATCGTGATCACCCCGATCCAGACAAGAGCAAGCCCCCATCCCCGGTCGCGGAAGCTGTATCCAACGCCCAAAAGGCAAAAGCCGACAATACACAACGCGATGATGATATTGGTTTCATAAGGCAGGTTCATGGAATCCCCCATGTGGTTCCGGTTTGACGATGCCGGAGTCTTCCCCCTTGAACCCGACAAATGCGAGTTTGACCCATTCCATAATCATTTTCTTTGATCAGGATCATGCCGCCGCACATGACATGCCCCCTGCCCGTCTTTTGCATATTAATTCAGGTAATGGTGTAAATATCGGGCAAACCAGCGTTTTTCCGGATCATCTCATAACCGATCAAAGCGCAAAAACCCGCCAGTTTTCGCCTTGCGCGAAAGTCTTAACAAGGATGTTGCGCCGCCCTCTTTGATTTTCTGGTTTCATCCTGTATGTTGCGCTCTCCCGACGCGGCCAGGGCGCTCCCTCGCGCGCCGGATGAAATGTCAAATGGCAGCCGCGCTGTATCCTGGCCGCGGCCAGAAAGGGAGTATTCCATGAGCAAGATTCAAGTGAAGAACCCCGTCGTCGAGCTCGACGGCGATGAAATGACCCGGATCATCTGGGACTTCATTAAAACCAAACTGATCCTGCCGTATCTCGACATTGATCTTAAATATTACGATCTGTCGGTTCAGAAACGTGACGAAACCAACGACCAGATCACCATTGATGCGGCAAACGCCATCAAGGAACATCGCGTTGGCGTCAAATGCGCGACCATCACCCCGGACGAAGAACGTGTAACGGAATTCGGCCTGAAAAAGATGTGGAAGTCGCCGAATGGCACCATCCGCAACATCATTGGCGGTACCGTTTTCCGCCAGCCGATCATTTGTTCGAACGTTCCGCGTCTGGTTCCGGGTTGGACACAGCCGATTGTTATCGGACGTCATGCTTTTGGTGACCAGTACCGCGCGACCGACTTCAAGGTTCCGGGTGCAGGCAAGCTGACCATCAAGTTCCAGCCGGCAGACGGCGGGGACGCCATCGAGCACGAAGTATTCGACTTCCCGTCTTCGGGCGTTGCGATGTCGATGTACAACCTTGATGAAAGCATCATCGGTTTTGCACGTGCAAGCTTGAACTATGGTCTTAATCTTGGCTGGCCGGTTTACCTGTCGACCAAGAACACGATCATGAAAGCCTATGACGGTCGTTTCAAGGATCTGTTCGAAGAAATCTATCAGACCGAATTTGCCGACAAGTTCAAGGCTGCTGGCATCACCTATGAACACCGCCTGATCGATGACATGGTTGCATGCGCGATGAAGTGGAATGGTGGTTTCGTCTGGGC
>CBIHMD010000519.1:0-2764 GCA_966210655.1 uncultured Thalassospira sp. | reverse complement strand
GCCCTATCTTGATGCCTATAAACAGGCGCCGGGGACGCTGATCCCGTTTCAGGTGATGGTCGATTTTTATGCCTCGGTCCGCAAAAGTGCGACCACGCCGGAGGCAAAGGAAGTCGTCCGTCCACGCGTCATGCGTTCGCACAAAGGCAAACCGGTCGCAACGACCGACTGGTTGCCCCGCCGTATCAAGTAACCGCATCAAACAGCCGAAATTTCAGTCAGTTATTGGGCGATATTCATGTCTTCGCACGGATCTTCGCGCGGAAGATCATTGGTAAACCACATGAAATCCGCAACATTTTCCGACCCCATCCGAAGCGAATAATCGCGCACCCCAGGAGGGTCTTCGCCCGGATCGTCGGCCTCGATCAGAACAACGACGGCAATATCATCATCGAGCAAATCAGGTGCATAACGCCGCAGGTGATAGGGGACGGCAATATCGTCACGAACATGCATAGCCCCGGCAATCAGGAATGCGCCGTCAATATTTTTGTCGGCATCGGCGTCGATCATTGCATGCGCCAGTGATGCATCGCGGGCAAACTGCACACGTGAAAAGGCAGGTAATTGCGACTTGGGCAGCATGTTGCAATGGCCTTCGGCAATTTCCTGATCAAAGCGTGTGGCAATGTCGTCGGGCAGGGACGGCAGGGCAAACTTTTCCGCGAGCTCCGTCGGTAAGGCGTTGATGCCTTCGCTGATCATTGGTCGCAGGACGTCTTGGGGCAGGTTGCCTGCAACCATCGGCAGCCCGTTTTCCTTTGCCGCCTCGGCAATCGGTGCATAGTCATGCCATGATGGCCAGCCGCTTTCAGCCCAGTTCATTTCACTGCCGAGTTCATCGGGGGACACAGTCTGCCACGCCTGATGAAGGCTTTCCTGCTGATCACGATTGAACATTTCCCAGACAACCGCGCGCTTGCTGTCTTCGCGTTTGCTTAGGGCCCGGACCAATTGTGCCTGATGATGATGGTGGATCGGGTTGTCATGTTTTTCACCAATCAGGACAAAACGGGTCCCGGCAAGGCGTGAAACCATGTCGTCAAACATGACATAGCGCTGCCCGGCCATATCAAAAATCAGTCCGGGGGCCGGTGGCAGGGCATCGGCATCGGGAATATCACGAATGCCTGCCGGTTGGCTTGGCGCGGCGGCTTGTGCCTGTGCCGACCGAACCGGAAATTCCGTCGCCGCGATCATTGCCGTTACGGCAAGACACAGTGAAAGTGACTGTTTGAAACAATATTGTGTGCGGGCACGAAACGCAGTTTTCATCACGCGTGGAATTTCCAGTCCATTGATTGGCCGATCTACAATCCGACTTTATTTACTCAAAGCCTTATTTACTCAAAGCTAGGGCGGTTTCAATATCATGGATCAAATCATCGGCATCTTCGATACCGACAGACAGCCGCAACAGATCATCGGGTACCGGGCTTGTCGGACCTTCGACCGACGATCTGTGTTCGATCAGGCTTTCGACCCCGCCAAGTGATGTCGCGCGTTTAAACAGCTTGCACTGATTGTGGAAGTCCACGGCCCGTTTGCTGCCGCCCTTGACCCGGATCGACATCATGCCGCCAAATCCGCCAATCATCTGGCGTTTGGCGATGTCGTGGCCGATGTGGCTTTCAAGGCCGGGATACTGGACCTGTGCGACTTCGGGGTGGTTTTCGAAATGGCGTGCAATTGCCATCGCATTGGCACTGGCCCGTTCGACCCTGATTGACAGGGTGCGCATACCACGCAGAAGCAGCCATGCTTCGAACACGCCCAGAACTCCGCCGCCGCCCGCATGCTGTTTGCAAACCCGTTGCCAGAATTCGCTATCCTTGTTGGCGGTGGTAAGCGTCCCGGCCAGAACGTCGCTATGTCCGTTCAGGTATTTGGTTGCCGAATGCATGACGATATCGGCGCCCAGATCAATCGGACGGGTCAGAAGCGGTGTGGCAACCGTATTGTCGACCGCAACAATTGCCCCGGCCTTGTGTGCGGCATCGGCAACGGCGGTGATATCGGTAATCTGCCAGTCCGGGTTGGCGGGTGTTTCCAGCCAGACCATTTTTGTCTTACCCGGCTTGATATGGCTGATCCAATCGGCTGTGTCGCCATTTTCAACGAAATCAAAGGTCAGACCGGCCCGGACACCGCTATCAAGCATGAAGCTGCGCAGCGCCCAGTACATCACCTTTGGCGCAACCACATGATCGCCCGGCGATAACGCATGTAGCAACGCAACGGCTGCGGCCATGCCCGATGCGAACAGGCGCGTTTGTGCGCCACCTTCGAGCGCATCAAGAACCGCACAGGCCTGATCATAGGTCGGGTTGTCGGTGCGGGTATAGCAACGGCCGTCATGATAGCTGAGGTCGGCATTGCGTTCAAACGTGGTCGAGGGATAGATTGGCGGGGTAACCGAACGGGTGGTTTCCTCGACCCAGCCCAGTGCCTGAGCCGTGATGGTTGCAGGTTGCTGTTTCTTGTTATCGGCAGACATGGTGGCACCTGATTTTGTTGTCATTTATTGCCACGCAACATAACGTGGAACGCGCCACATCCCAAAACGAAAACAAAAGAACGATCCATTCAAATGCCCTACACACCGAACACCCCCCAAATTGACCTTCCCGAACAGTGCGATGTCGTCGTCATTGGTGGCGGGATTCACGGTTCTTCCAGCGCCTATTACCTTGCCAAGGCGGGCATGAAGGTTGTCCTTCTGGAAAAGGATACTATCGCCTCGCATCAGTCCGGACGAGCT
>CBIHMD010000518.1:0-2766 GCA_966210655.1 uncultured Thalassospira sp. | reverse complement strand
CAACAGACAAACCGCATAAAAGGCAGGCCCGGCAATGACATCTGCAAAATCCGTCAGCTTGGTCAGCGCGACCAGAAGTCCGATCAGAAACACATCCAGCATCGACCAGGGACGGATCACCGCCAGAACCCGCCAGACCGCGCGCAGGCCGGGCACGACAAAGCCGAAATAAAGCGGTGCAAGAACATAGATATACGCCCCGATCAACATCAGCGGGGCCGCAATTGATGTTAACGCGACCATAAAGGCCAGAAACGGAAAACCTTCCTGCCAGAAGGTTGCAACCCCGCTCAGCAGTGTGTTGCTTTCGGTGCGCCCTTCCATGGCAAAGGTCAGGATCGGAAATGAATTGGCAATCAGAAACAGCACAAGGGCAGTGATGGCAAACGCCAGCGGTCGCTCGACCGTACCTTTCTGCGCCTGATACAAAGGCGACCCGCACCGCATGCAACGCGCGACAAAGCCCGGCGGGATGTCGTCTTCGACATGCAGGTAATCGCAATGTTCACAGGCGACAAGGCGATGCGACATTCAATCTTCCCGTTTCCACAAGGCGTTGGCGCACAGTCTGGAACTGAACTGTCTGGAAGTCATGCGAGTAAGCGGCAGAATTCATCCCCTGTCAAATCCGATTGGCAAATCCGATTGATCGGCATGCTATATGGCCAAATCCGAAAATAAACGCGATCCCAACCGTTTAGTTCCCGATTTAGGGCAAATAATGGCGCGCTTCACCCAGTACGATCTCGTTTACCTGCGACAGCAATCCGCTTTGCATATTCCAGTGATGCCAATAAAGCGGCCGTTCGATCACATGCGGGCATGGCTGCACCAGTCGCCCGCTTTGCAATCCTTCCGTTGCCTGGTGTTCCTCGACCACGGCATAGGCGATGCCCTGTTCGGCCACCGTGACAAACCCTTGAGAACTTGGCACGGTATGAGCCGGGAATTCGCCTGGCACCAATCCAAAATACCAGTTCAGGAACTGGTTTTGCAATTCGTCATGGCGCGAAAAATTCACCGCCGGGCAGGATCTCAACGCATCTGCCGTCACCCCCTTGGCAAAATACCGATCCCTGAATTCCGGCGACACCACCATGATATAGCGCATCGTGCCCAGCGTCCGCACCCGGCATCCCTGTATTGGATCAGGTCGCAAACTGACCGCGCCCAAAACCGTTCCAGCCTGAAGTGCCTCGTGATTAAGGGCCTCGTCATCGACCGTCAGATGCACCAGAAGGTCAAGCTCATCAAACAGCCTCTTAGGCACATTGACAAACCACGTCGCCAGACTGTCGGCATTCACCGCAATCGCGATCTGGCCGAAATGGCTGGCAGAATGCAGCTTTGGCAATTCCTCATATAATTCCTGCTCAAGCAGGCTGACACGCTGATAATGCTGCAAAAGCCGCTTGCCCGCATCGGTAGCGGCAATCGGTTTGGACCGAATGATCAATGGCTGCCCCAACCGGTCCTCCAGCAACTTGACCCGCTGCGATATCGCCGACTGCGTCAAACCAAGATCGCGCGCCGCCTTGTCGAAACTGCCATGACGGATCACTTCGGCACTGGCTTGCAACAGTTTGTAATCAATCATTTTCACCCCTACCTCACCCAGCAGTCACACGCCTATTCATAGATGTATCACTTGCCGCCAAGAATGTATCACCAACACAGAGCTGCCTCGCCTGCCACCAAGAACGTATCGCGCCCATCGGATCACCTGTTGCCACAACTAGCTGCTGCACTGCCTTAACAGCTTGCGAGCCGAACGATGCCGGGGCTGGTCATACGCTGCCTCGCGCATTCCAATCATAAAATTTACTAATACTACATCATGATAATTCGATTTTCTTATTTATTAAACCTGCTATCCCTGCCCCATCAACAGCGATTTTGCGGGATAGAAAATGCTTCTGACCTTTGCGACCGGATTTGGCCTTGGTGGCGGACTGATCATTGCGATTGGCGCGCAGAACGCCTTTGTTCTTGGGCAGGGTTTACGCCGCAATCATCCGGTGATGGTGGCATTTGTCTGTGCGCTGTGTGATGCCATCCTGATCGCTGCCGGAGTTGCCGGTCTGGGGACGCTGGTTGCCACTTACCCGATCCTGACCAAAATCGCGGCATGGGGCGGTGCTGCCTTTCTGATCTGGTACGGGTTTGCAGCACTCAGGCGTCTGTTTGAAACCGAAACCCTGTCAGAAAGCGATGTCAGGCAGGCGGGTTGGAAGGCAGTGCTGACGACAACGCTTGCGGTCACACTTCTGAACCCGCATGTCTATCTTGATACCGTTGTCATGCTGGGCGGGATTGGCGGGCAGTTCCCCGCCGACGAACGGCTGACCTTTGCACTTGGGGCGATGAGCGCAAGCTTCGTCTGGTTCTTTGCCATCGCGCTTGGCGCCGCGTGGCTGGCCCCCTATGTCGCGCGACCGATCACCTGGAAAATCATTGATGGCGTAACCTGTGCGGTGATGTGGCTGGTTGCCTACACGCTGATCGCACCGGAAATCGCGCTTCTGCTTCATTCCTGAGGAAAAATGAATAATTGACGTGATTAAACACTTTTTATGAAGAATATGGATCGGGCGGCTTATTTGCCCATCGCTTCCTTGAAATGCTGACGACAGACCGAGACATATCGATCATTGCCACCGATTTCGACCTGGGCCCCCTCGCGCACCGTATTGCCGTTTTCATCAACGCGCAGAACCATTCCGGCCTTGCGTCCGCAATGACAGATCGTCTTAAGCTCGCTTAGTT
>CBIHMD010000517.1:0-2767 GCA_966210655.1 uncultured Thalassospira sp. | reverse complement strand
GAAAGACGCAACGCATCCAAAATCACATCAACGGAGTCGCACAGGATCGCCCCATCGCGGATCAGGCTGTTGGGGCCTGCCGCACGTGGATCGGTCGGACTGCCCGGAACGGCAAAAACATCGCGGCCCTGTTCACCGGCAAAACGTGCGGTTATCAGCGATCCGGAATTGCGTCCGGCCTCGACCACGACAATACCGTGTGACAGGCCGGAAATGATCCGGTTGCGCCTTGGAAAATGCCGCGCCTGCGGATTTAACCCCGGCGGCATTTCCGAAATCACGCAGCCATTTTCGCAAAGCTTGCGATACAGATCGGCATGTTCACGCGGATAAATCACATCCACACCGCCGCCCAGAACCGCAACGGTGCCGCCATTTGCATGTGCGACTTGCAGGCAGGCATCATGAACCGCCCCATCAATCCCGCGCGCCATGCCCGATGCGACAACATATCCGGCTTCGCACAGGGCGGCGGACAAACGTCGGGCAAAACCGCATCCATTGGCCGATGCATTGCGGGCGCCGACGATCCCGATGGTTGGCCTGGTTAAAAGTTCAACACGGCCCAGCGCATAAAAATAGGGTGGGGCATCTTCAATCGCGGCCAGCATCGCCGGATATTCCGGATCACCGATTATGATTGGTTTGGCATCGCAGGCACGCGCCTGATCAATTTCGGCAATCGTGTCTTCGCGCGTTGCCAGAACAATCTGCCGCTTGCCACCGGTGTGCGCGATGATATCGGGCAGGGCATCAATGGCATTGCGCGCCGATCCGAACCGTTCGATCAGCTTGCGAAATGTGACCGGCCCGACATTGGCACTGCGCGCCAGTCGCATACGTGCGAGGCGTTCGGATTGCGGTAATCGTATCGGTTGTTGTGTATCTGAAACCATAACGCCCGGATTGTGATCATCCGGGCGTTGTTTCGTCAAGCTATTCGAATTGCGGCTTATTCTTCGCTGGCTGTCGCGGCTTCTTTTTTCTTTTGGCCGATTTTGGGTTCTTCACCCTTAATCAGGCGACGGATATTGCTATGATGTGCCGCCCAGACAATCACAGCAAGGAAAATGGCAAGCCATCCGGCACCGGGATCATTGGCGATCAGGAAGGCGGCAATCGGTGCGGCAATCATGGCAATCAGGGCCGAAAGCGATGAAATGCGGAAAATCAGTGCCATGACAAGCCACGTTGCCGCCGCGACAAGCCCCATGATCCAGTTGACCGCGACAAGGGTGCCAAGGGTCGTGGCAACACCTTTACCGCCCTTGAAACGCAGCCAGACGGGGAACATATGCCCGATAACTGCGGCACCCCCGGCAAAAATTCCGGCCTCAGGGCTGACGAAATGGGTAAACAGCAGGGCTGCCGCTGCACCCTTGCCGACATCGCCGACAAGTGTCAGGAACGCCAGAAACTTGTTGCCGGTACGCAGCACGTTGGTCGCACCGATATTGCCTGATCCGATCTTGCGAATATCGCCAAGCCCGGCCATCCGCGTCAGAACAAGGCCAAACGGGATCGATCCCAGCAGATACCCGCAAAGGGTTGCAATCTGAAGCGACATTAGGGTTGCCTTGTAAGTGGCATCAAGTTCCATATTCACGCGCCTTCCGCGACAGAGGGATCGGCAAAGACTTCGCGGCCGTCAATGATGGTGCGAAGGACACGGCCCTGAGTCAGGCGGCCGTCAAATGGCGAGTTTTTCGATTTTGACTCGAACTGATAGGGATCGATCTTCCACGGACGATCCGGATCAAACAGCACCAGATCGGCAGCCGTGCCGATTTCAAGCGTACCGGCACCCTTGATGCGCACCAGTCCCGCCGGGGCCGTCGTTAGCTTGGTAATCACGTCAAGCATCGACATATGCCCGTTGTGATAAAGCTCAAGCGTGATCGGTAGAAGCGTTTCAAAGCCAACGCCACCGGCGGCGGCCTGCGCAAAAGGCAGGCGTTTCGAGTCAACATCCTGCGGATTATGGTCGGATGCGATGGCATCAATCGTGCCATCGGCAAGGCCCGCCACAATCGCCTGGCGGTCATCTTCGGACCGAAGTGGCGGCGACAGTTTGGCAAAGGTCCGGTAATCCGAAACCGCATTTTCATTAAGCGCGAAATAGAAGGGCGCGGTATCACATGTGACCTTAAGGCCGCGTTTCTTGGCCTTGCGGATCACCTCGACCGATTCTCCGGTCGATATATGGGCAAAATGCAGACGCCCGCCCGTCATTTCCACCAGTCGCAAATCGCGTTCGATCTGCATGACTTCGGCAAGTGGTGACACACCGCTAAGACCAAGACGCGTGGCAAGTTCGCCGCTATTCATTGACGCACCCTTGGAAAGTTCCGGTTCCTCGGGATGCTGGACGATCATGCCATCAAAGAATGTCGAATAGGACAGCGCCTGTCGCAGCAACCGGGCGCTGGCGATGGTTTTGATACCATCACAAAACGCCACCGCGCCGGCCTGATGCAAAAGGCCCATCTCGGTGATTTCGCCACCTTCGATGCCCTTTGACACCGCGCCATAGGCAAAAACCTTGGCAAGGCCGACCTTGCGTGCCCGGCGTGCGATAAATTCGACACCGGCCACATCGTCAATCACCGGATCGGTGTTGGGCAGGGCGATGATCGTGGTGATCCCGCCTGCGGCCGCCGAACGACCGGCGGTTTCAATGGTTTCCTGATGTTCGAACCCCGGATCGCGCAATTGCGCGCGCATGTCGACCAGCCCCGGCGCAAGGCATGCGCCCGCAGCATCAACA
>CBIHMD010000516.1:0-2769 GCA_966210655.1 uncultured Thalassospira sp. | reverse complement strand
GGGCTTCTTCATCGGCACCATTGGTGATGACCTTGCCACCGCGCTTACCCATGACAATCGCCGTACCGGTATCCTGACACATCGGCAAAACGCCACCCGATGCAATATTGGCGTTTTTCAAAAGGTCCATCGCAACGAACTTGTCGTTCGGGGTAGCTTCCGGATCATCAAGGATTTTGCGCAACTGTTCGAGATGCCCCGGGCGCAGCAAATGCGAACAATCAAAAAACGCCTGAAGGGTCAGTTTTTCAATCGCCTCGGGTTCGATTTTCAAAAACGTCTCGCCATTGACCTCAACGGTCGAAACGCCTTCGTCGCCGATCTTGCGGTAAGGGGTCGTGTCCTTACCCTGCTCGAACATGGGTTTATAGACAAAATCACTCATGGGATAAGTTCTCGTCTCTCTCAAAAACAAGGTGGCAAAAACAAGGTGGGCTTGTTTTAATTTGTGCCGTTCATAACGCCAAACGCGGCAAATTTCCACGATACATTAGATGAACAAACTTCCGGCAATCGGCGGGAAACCGGGCCGGGCATGCAGGAAAGGAAAAAGGGCGAACCAAATGCCCGCCCCTTTGAAACTCATTTTTTACGAAACGCATCAAGGGCGATGACTTCGCCGCTTTCACCCTGCTCGACAGGCTTTTTCTTTTTGCGTTTGGCCGGTTCAGTCACCAGTTGCGGAGTGGTATCCTCGTCACCATCGACCAGATCGGCGTCAAGATCGTCATCTTCGTCGTAATCGAAATCTGCATCGTCCATTTCTTCTTCGACGCTGAAGGTCAGCATGAAGTTGGCGGACGGATCGACAAAGGCCAGCATGGCATCAAACGGGACAACCACGGTGGTTGGCATGCCATCAAAGCTCATGCCGACCGAAAAATGATCGTCTTCCGCTTTCAGGTCCCAGAACCGGTGCTGCAATACAACGGTGATATTGTCCGGATGCGCTTTACGCTGTCCTTCCGGCAAAGCAACGCCGGGATGATTGGTCTGGAACGTGATGTAATAGTGATGCTCGCCGAAAAGGCCTTCTTCGGCCACGCGCGAAAGGATCTGCTTCACCACGCCGCGCAGCGCCTGATCGACCATAAGGTCGTAACGGAATTCTTCCGGTTCCTGCATCGATAATCCTGTGTCTGGCGGGTTTCCTGATGATTTCAGAATGTACCCGTCATTTATATATGGCACCTGATCGCGTCATTTGCAGATGACGCGATTGAATTGCTTCTATTCATAACGGAGAGGGGAAAAAATACAAGAGCGGGGCGTTCTGTTGCTAGGTGCCCCATCCCCCACCAGACTACCGCTCCCGGCAATCGGAATTTCGCTTTGGTGCTAGTACCGCTTAGGCGGCAACAGCAACCGGAGCATTGTTGTCGTTTGCGTTTACAAACATTAGCCCGATAACGGTGGTACCATGCCGAGCGCCAACAGAGGCTTTTACTACACACGTCGATCCTATTTCGGCCCCAACATCTTCGCCTGAGTCGGACGAAGTCAGATAGATGAAAGTTGGTGGAGCCGCCGGGTACCGCCCCCGGGTCCGTAATGTCTATTCTGCCAAGTCGTGTAACGCCATAGTCGGGTTACCCCGACAGCCCCTATATAGGGCAAACGGGTCTGCTTTCGCAAGGGAATTGGCAAAAAGTTTCACCAGTTCGACCTTTGAGCAGACAATGCGAACGGACCACTCCCTGCCATATCACACCCAAGTCCTGTTACCGTCACCCGGTGACTTGCCGCCCCATCCATTGCCAACTATGCTGCCCCGAATACGATTCCGAACAACAGGATGCGGCATGCAGCAATATCTCGATCTGATGCGTTTGGTGCGCGATACCGGCGCGCATAAGGAAGATCGCACCGGTACTGGCACGGTATCGGTCTTTGGTCACCAGATGCGGTTTGACCTGTCAAAGGGCTTTCCGATGGTCACCACCAAAAAGCTGCATCTGAAATCGATCATCCATGAATTGCTGTGGTTCCTGGCGGGCGACACCAATGTCAAATATCTTCAGGACAATGGTGTGCGCATCTGGAACGAATGGGCCGATGAAAACGGCGAACTTGGCCCGGTTTATGGCGGCCAATGGCGGTCATGGCGCGGGGCGAACGGCGAAACCATCGACCAGATCACCCAGTTGATCGACCAGATCAAAAACAATCCCGACAGCCGCCGCCTGATCGTTTCGGCATGGAATGTCGCCGATGTGCCGAACATGGCGTTGCCACCATGCCACTGCCTGTTCCAGTTCTATGTCGCGGATGGAAAACTGTCCTGCCAGCTTTATCAGCGCAGTGCCGATATCTTTTTGGGCGTGCCGTTCAATATCGCATCCTATGCGTTGCTAACCATGATGATCGCACAGGTTTGCGACCTTGGTGTTGGCGACTTCGTCCATACGCTAGGCGATGCACATCTTTATACCAACCATCTTGAACAGGTCGAATTGCAGTTATCGCGCGAAACACGCCCGCTTCCGGAAATGAAAATCAATCCGGCGGTCAAATCGATCTTTGATTTCAAGTATGACGATTTCGAACTGACCGGCTATGACCCGCATCCGCATATCGCGGGCAAGGTGGCCGTCTAATGCCAGCCAACAATAACGACCGGATCGAACGGGTTGCCGTTGTTGCTGCCGCCAAGAACGGCGCTATTGGCAAGGATGGCTGGATGCCCTGGCACCTGCCCGAAGACCTTAAACGGTTCAAGGCACTTACCCTTGGCAAGCCGATGATCATGGGCCGTGTGACGTTCGAGGC
>CBIHMD010000515.1:0-2770 GCA_966210655.1 uncultured Thalassospira sp. | reverse complement strand
CGTCAGGACATCATGTCTGACAATAGGATCGGGACTATCATACCCGGAAACGCCTCTTGAAAGGCAGTTTCGGGCAGTCAAACAGGAAACGTCATGCCCAAACCAACCAAGACCTTTTTGCGCGCCCTTTCCGGTGAAACATTACCGGTACCCCCGGTCTGGCTGATGCGCCAGGCGGGTCGCTATCTTCCGGAATATCGCGCAACACGGTCCGAGGCCGGTTCATTCCTCGATCTTTGCTATAATCCTGATCTTGCCTGCGAAGTTACCTTGCAGCCGCTCAGGCGCTATGACTTCGATGCGGCAATTCTGTTTTCCGATATCCTCGTCATACCGCAGGCACTTGGACAGCATTTGGGCTTCAAGCAGGGAGAAGGTCCCCAACTTGACGCCATTCGCGATGCATCTGGCCTTGATATCCTGAATGTTGATCGCATTCACGATACATTGGGTCCGATTTACGAGACGGTGGCAAAACTTTCGGCATCCATTCCCTCACATACATCGCTGATCGGCTTTGCCGGGGCACCGTGGACGGTGGCGACTTATATGGTTGAGGGGAAAGGCAGCAAGGATTTTGCCAATATCAGACGGTTTGCCTATGGCGATCCGGAAGGATTTTTACGTCTGATCGACATTCTGGTCGAAGCCACGACGCAATATCTGCTGAAACAGGTCGAAGCCGGTGCGGAATGCATCCAGCTATTTGAAACCTGGGGCGGGGTATTGTCAGAAAACGGCTTTAAACGCTGGGTGATCGAACCGACCAAAAAAATTGTCACAAATCTCAAGACAGTACATCCGGATTTGCCGGTGATTGGCTTTCCAAAAGGTGCTGGCTTGCATCTAATCGACTTCAAACAGCAGACCGGCGTCGATGCGGTTGGCCTTGATAGTGGCGTGCCATTGAAATGGGTGGCGGAAAACCTTCAGCCTCTTGGGCCGGTACAGGGAAATCTTGATCCGATGTATCTGATTACCGGCGGAGATGAGATGATCAAGGAAACACGCCGTATTCTTGATACGCTGCGCAATGGCCCCTTCATTTTCAATCTGGGGCATGGCATCACGCCGGAAACATCACCTGAAAATGTCGGCAAACTGGTCGAATTTATTCGAAATTATCGGTGACAATTGAAATCGATCAAATCGATTGAAAAATTCAATGCGTAAAATGGCTTAAACCCGTTGCGCTTCTATCCTGTTTGGCCATTATGACCGCGGGATCAAAAGAAGCGGGACGGGTTTATCCAAAACGAGGCTTCCGGGATGAACCGGACAGTTTCAAAACGCCATGAAGGATATGCCGATGTCCGAACTAAAGCGTAAAAAACGCGCGATCATTCTTTTCAATCTGGGTGGTCCGGATGGTCCGGATGCGGTGAAACCGTTCCTGTTCAATCTGTTTAATGATCCGGCGATTATCAGTCTGCCCAATCCGTTCCGGTATTTTCTGGCAAAGCTTATTTCCAGCCGCCGCGCTCCGATTGCACGCGAGATTTATGAGCATATCGGTGGAAAATCACCGTTACTGGAACTGACCCAGGATCAGGCAGATGCGCTTGAAACAGCACTTAACGGGCTAGATGATGGTTATGAAAACCGTTGTTTTATTGCGATGCGTTACTGGAAACCGTTTGCCGATGACAGCGCTGCTGCGGTCAAGGCATGGGGTGCGGATGAACAGATTTTGCTACCGCTTTATCCGCAATTTTCAACAACCACCAGTGGATCATCAGTCAAGGACTGGAAACGGGCCTGCCACAAGGTTGGCCTCAATGCGGCGATCAAGACCGCGTGCTGTTATCCCACCAATCCGGGTTTTGTTGAAGCATCTGCCGAAATGATCAAGGTCGGGTATGTAAATGCTCTGAAAAAAGCCGCTGATCTTGGGGTTGGCAAGCCGCGTCTTCTGTTTTCCGCTCATGGTGTACCAAAGGCCGTGATTACCAAACGTGGTGATCCCTATCAGTCACAGATTGAAAAATCGGCGCAGGCGGTGGTCGATAAGATGGCGATTGCTGATCTGGACTGGCTGGTCTGTTATCAAAGCCGGGTGGGTCCGATGGAATGGATCGGACCGTCGACCGAGCATGAAATTGAACGTGCGGGGAAGGATGGTGCCCCGCTCGTGATCGTTCCGATTGCCTTCGTCACCGAGCATTCCGAAACGCTGGTCGAGCTCGATATCGAATATCGCGAGATTGCCGATGAACTGAAAATCCCGGTCTATGAACGGGTTCGTACTGTGTGCTCACATCCGCGCTTTATCAGCGGACTGGTTGAAGTGGTCAACGAGACGCAGCAGGCACTTGATCAGAACGGACCAGATGATTACGCAGTTGAAACACGTGGTTGGTGGTGTCCGGACGAGCATAGCTGTGCGGTTGCCAAGCAGCCGTTAGGTGCAGACAAAGCGTGATAGAAGCCTGATCTCAGTCGCGATGCGGCAGGCGGGTAATACGTTTGGGCATTTCCGCATGTCGTTCAAACGGTTATCCTGTTTGAAATTTCCTGATATCGATGATCCCGGATCGACCAGAAGAGAGAGACATGGACACCTATAGCGTCATTAAATCCCTGCATGTCATCAGCATTATTGCCTGGATGGCAGGACTTTTGTATTTGCCGCGGCTTTTTGTTTATCACTGCGAAGTAGCGCCAGGTTCGGAAGCTAGCGAGAAATTCAAGATCATGGAACGCCGTTTGCTGCGTGCGATCATGAATCCGGCGATGACCTCCTTCGCTTCAGGAACTGGGCAGTCCGTAA
>CBIHMD010000514.1:0-2785 GCA_966210655.1 uncultured Thalassospira sp. | reverse complement strand
CCACGCTGGGACTCCTGAAGATCAAGGTCGTCGCAAAAAAGCGGAAAAGCGGTGGCGCCGGCATGCACAGCATGCACCCGACGCCACGCCACCATTATTCGACGGAAAGAGCCATATCGAGGAATTCCTGCCCGTTCGGGGTTTCCTCGACAAATTTGGCGTAGGAAGTCTGCTTGGCGATATCCTGCCATGCCTTGAAATCGGCGTCGGTCAGATCGGCGATTTCAACACCGGCATCCTTGAAGACCTGGACGCTCGCGGCGTCTTCTTTGCGGGCTTCTTCGGAATAGAAGGCCTCTGCCTTTTTGGCAGCCGCAGCAAGGGCGTCTTTCTGGGCGTCGTTCAGGCCGTCATAGGTTTTCTTCGACATCAGAACCGGCTGATACATGAACCACAGGGCATTGGCGCCCGCCGGGGTATAGCATTTGACCTGCTCATAGATGCGGTACGAAACGAAGCTGGACGAACTGGTATTGGTGGCATCCAGAACGCCGGTCTGCATTGCCGGATAGATTTCCGAGCTTGGCATTGCCGCGATGGATGCACCGGCACCCTGAAGCATCTGTTCGAAAGATTTACCGGCTGCACGAATTTGCAGGCCTTTGACATCTTCCGGAACCCGGATGCAGCCCTTGGTCGAGGCAAAGCCACCGGCCAGCCAGCCCTTGGCAATGGTAACAACGCCGTTTTCGTTCAGGAGTTCTTCCATTTTGGCCATGAAGGGCGAATTGTTCAGGCGGTCGGCGTGGTCGTGGTTTTTGACCAGTGCCGGCATCAGGGTCAGGTTGGTTGCCGGAATACGACCACCGGCATAGGCCAGCGGATAGACGATCATGTCAAGCTGTCCGCGTTCCATCGGGGTCCATTGCTCGTTGGCTTTGAACAGGGAACCGGACGGGAAAATCTGGATTTCCAGATCGACATTGGCGGCTTTGACTTCATCGGCAACGATCTGTGCAACCTTGTGGCGGACGTCGCTGGTCGACCACTGGTGCGACAGTTTAAGCGTTTCCGCATCGGCGGTCGAAGACATGCCGAAGGCGGCGACAGACAGGGTGATGGCGGCGACGGACGCCGACAGGGTACGTTTGAAAATCTTCATCTTTTCCTCCCGGATGAAGCATGCGTTTCTGGATGCATTCTTGGCGCGTTTTCACGTCTTGTTATTGGTGCGATTTTCGCAATATCAAAAAGCGTTACAGATTTCTGGCATCCTGTCTATGGATTTTTGTATACCAGAAATGTGTATTGCAGTGCCACAGATGTGCGCTTGAGGATCGCAGCCATTTTCGCGGTTTTCTGCCGATTAACTTTTGCGTTGCAGCAGGATTTCGGTGCAAGGCAGCACGGAAAAGGCTTTGCGCAGTACCATTTTCTATGTTCTGGTATACCACGATTACAGCGCAAGGATGAGGATTTACATGTCACGGAACGGCAAGCTCGCCACCGATCTGGTTCAGAAACTTGAACGCGATATTGTCACCGGTGTTCTTAAACCCGGCGACAAGCTTGACGAGCGCAGCCTGTCGGAACGGTTCGGCGTTTCACGTACCCCGGTCCGCGAGGCCCTGCAAACGCTGGCGGGGTCCGGACTTGTTGCAACCATGCCACGGCGCGGGACGATTGTTGCCTCGATCACGGTGGCCGATCTGATCGAAATGTTCGAAGTCATGGCCGAACTGGAAGCCATGTGCGCCCGTCTTGCCGCACGTCGCATGCCACGTGCCGATATCGAAAAGCTGATAGCACTTGGCAATGAATGCAGCGAGCTTCAGGAACATGCGGATGCCGATGCCTATTACGAGGCCAACGTCAATTTCCACGAAGTGATCTATTCCGGATGCCGTAACAGCTTCCTTGAACGCCAGACCAAGAATGTACGCAACCGGCTGGCTCCTTATCGCCGTTTGCAGTTGCACCGGCCGGGGCGTGTGAAAAAATCCAATGCCGAACATTCCGAAATCCTCGAAGCGATTTCGACCGGCGATGCCGAACGGGCAGGCAGGCTGATGCACCAGCATGTCGCGGTACAGGGTGAGGCGTTAAACGATCTTCTTGCCATCGTACCGCGCGGTTATCTTGAACCGCTCGCAAGCTAGATTTCTGCGGAACTTTGCGCTAAAACCCGCGCATGGCAAAGAAACGTTTGGATCAATTGCTTGTTGAACGCGGACTGGTGGAAACCCGGTCCAAGGCGCAGGCTTTCATCATGGCAGGCAATGTCTTTAGCGGCGAGCAACGGCTGGATAAGCCGGGGCTGCAATGCAAGGAAGACATTTCATTGACCCTGCGCGGGCAACCCCATCCTTGGGTGTCGCGCGGCGGGCTCAAGCTTGAAAAGGGTCTGGCCGAGTTTGGTGTCAATGTTACCGGTTTTACCGGCATCGATGTCGGTTCCTCGACCGGCGGTTTTACCGATGTCCTGCTGCAAAACGGTGCGGCCAAAGTGTTTGCGGTTGATGTCGGACAGGGGCAGCTTGACTGGAAGCTGCGCAATGACGACCGGGTTGTCGTGATGGAAAAGACCAATGCGCGTCACATCACATCCGAACAAATTCCCGATCCCATTGATATCGTTGTCTGCGACGCCAGTTTCATCGGCCTTCGTACCGTGCTTCCGGCAAGCCTTGATCTGGTCAGGCCGGGCGGCTGGCTGATCGCGCTGATCAAACCGCAATTCGAAGTCGGCAAGGAACGCGTCGGGAAAAAGGGCGTGGTCCGTGAACCGGAACTGCATCAGGAAGTCTGTGATACCATTTCCGACTGGCTGGAAAATATGCCGGGC
>CBIHMD010000513.1:0-2790 GCA_966210655.1 uncultured Thalassospira sp. | reverse complement strand
ATGCTGACCTGCCGCTTGTCAAAAGCGGCGAAGGTGCCTATGTGCCCTGCCCGGTTTGTGGCGGAAAACGCGGGATTGCGCATACCGAACTACCTGACCTTTTGATCGGCCATCTTGATTGCGATGCGTTTTATGCGTCGATCGAAAAGCGTGACCGTCCGGAACTGATCGATCAGCCGGTGATTATTGGCGGCGGTCATCGAGGGGTTGTATCCACCTGCTGCTATGTGGCGCGCAAATTCGGCGTGCGATCTGCCATGCCTGCTTTCAAGGCGCGCGAACTTTGCCCGGATGGTGTTTTCCTGAAACCCGACATGGCGAAGTATCAGCGCGAAGGATACAGGGTGCGTGACATGATGCGCGCCATCACCCCGGATATCGAACCGCTTTCGATTGACGAGGCGTTTCTTGACCTGACCAACGCACAAGAAACACATGGCAAAACAGCCGCCGAATGCCTGATTGATCTTCAGGCACAAATCCGGCGCGAGGTCGGCATCACGGTTTCCATCGGGCTTTCATATAACAAGTTTCTGGCCAAGATCGCATCCGACCTCAACAAACCGTTCGGTTTTTCAATGATTGGCGCAACAGAAGCCGTATCGTTCCTTGCCGATAAACCGGTGCGCATGATGTGGGGCGTTGGCCCGGCGATGGAACGCAAACTGCGCGATGATGGCATCACCACCATCGGACAGATGCAAGCGCTTGATATACATGCCCTGCAGGGCCGTTACGGCAGCATTGGCAAACGGTTCTTCCATTTTTCGCGCGGGCAGGACAATCGCCGGGTCGAACAAAGCAGCGAGCGCAAAAGCCTGTCATCGGAAACCACGTTCAATGAGGACATTTCCGACCTTGATGAACTGGTCGATATCGCCAAACGCCTGACGGCACGTGTTGCCAGTGACCTTGCGCGCAAGGAAATCGCAGGCCATACCGTTGTCCTGAAACTGAAATCAGCCGATTTCAAAACCCGAACGCTCAACATACGCCTGACCTACCCGACATTGCGCGAGGAACTGATCCTTGAAACCGCGCTGACACTTTTGAAAAAGGAAGTGGATGGCACGCGTTATCGCCTATTGGGTGTCGGGGTGGCCGATCTTTTCCCGGCCGATACAGCCGACCCTGCCGATCTGTTTGGTGAAGCCGAAGAAACAGGGACCATCGAATTGATCGAGGATAACGGCGAAAGTGCCCTGCCCCCGGCCCGCCTGATCCCGCAAATCCCGCGCCCGACGGCGGAACAATTGCGCGAAAGCCTGACACGGCGGTATCGCCTGCATAAAAAAACCTCGCGCCAGCATCGTTTTGGATTTTAGCGTTTCTATTGCCTGAACGGCTGAAAACAAAAATGCCCGTCGCGAACCGGACGAGCATGACAGACTGGACAATCTTTTTTGGAAGAAGATGGCGTCCCCTAGGGGATTCGAACCCCTGTTGCCGCCGTGAAAGGGCAGTGTCCTAGGCCTCTAGACGAAGGGGACGCAAATCGCGATGCGATCTTATGTAATGGTCTGCTTTGGTGGCGTCCCCTAGGGGATTCGAACCCCTGTTGCCGCCGTGAAAGGGCAGTGTCCTAGGCCTCTAGACGAAGGGGACGCAGCGCGTTAACGAGGCCGGTTTTTAGCGATTGGGTGGGGTAAGGTCAAGCGCGTTTTTCGCCGCTGTGACGTTTTTTTTAATACCCCACCGCAAATAGGGCGATAACACGCCAAAAGCCAGGAAATCTAAGCATCCTGTTTAACGACAAGGATCATAGCCCGATCCGGCAATATCCGTGTTCAACATATATACGAACGCATGCCAGCAACCTCCACCATGAAAGCATTCGGCACAAAACCGTTTGAAATCAATTCGCCCGCCTGCGCGTTCCCATCCAGAAGGCCGTCCCGGCAATCGCAAGACAGATACCAAGGAAGGCAAACATCACGCGATAGCCTTCTGTCGCCCCCGGTTCAAACCGGCCAATGATCACGCCAGCAATCCCCTGAAGGACAAACAGCCCGCCAAAGGTCGCCAGATTAACCGTGGTCAGGGCGCGCCCGATCAGATGTTCGGGCACGGCGGCCCGCGATGCGGCATAGTTCAGCGTTGCACAACTGCCCAAAAGCCCGTGCGCCACCATCAGGACAGCCGCCAGCCAAAGGGCCGTCGTCCCCAGCAGCGCCTGCAACAGGCACAGAACAGCCGCAATCAGAACGGCAAACACGATCAGCGGATGTGCCGCCCCGCCCATCAGGCGCGAAAGATGCCCATAGGCGGGCGGCCCGATGATCATGCCGATTGTCATCACCAAAAGGACATTACCGACATCCACCGCCCCAAGATGGAAAACATCCTGCAGGTACGGTCCGCCCCAAAGCCCGCGTACCGTCAGGATCGCCGGATAGCTGAAGAAGGCAACACCGACAAGAAACCAAACCTGCCGGTTTTTCCAGACAGAAACCATGCCGCGTAAAGCCTCGGCCACGGTTTCGCCCTTGCGGGAATGGAAGCTGTGGTTTGGCGGCGCATCGCGCACCATGGTGAAGGTCAGCACGACCGAAAGTGCGCTTAGCACGGCAAGACCATAATAAACCTCGCGCCAGCCACGCAGTTCGATCAGGGCCGCCAATGGCGTTGCCGATGCCAGAACACCCAGCAGGCTAAAGGCCACGATCAGCCCGGAGGTCGCGGCAAACTTTTCCGGCGCCACCCAACGCGATGCCAGCACCAGTGCCCCCATGAAGGCCGCCGAACAGCCAAGGCCAATCACCGCCTGCCCGATCATCAATCCCGCCACAC
>CBIHMD010000512.1:0-2794 GCA_966210655.1 uncultured Thalassospira sp. | reverse complement strand
TATTGGCTGGATGACACATCCGAAGGTCATGCAGACAGCTGGGCTTTTCTGGATCGCCGGATCGGCAATGTCATGCAAATCCCGAAAATCACCGGAACAGTCAAAAAGGCCGGGAAATTTGCCGCGACCCCGTTCAAGCTTGGCGCGAAGCTGGCCAAATGCATGCCGACGCCCGGTCGGGTTCGCCGCCAGTTCGGCGCATAGAACAAGACGGATTTCTATTCCTCAGACAAAACGCCGCCCGTTGAATGGCGGCGTTTTGCGTTCGGGGAAATTCGTGTGGGTGTGGATCAACGCATCAGGAAACTCAGCAGCGTCTTGTCGGGCTTGTTGGCCTGTTCCAGCTCTGCTGCAAGGTTGATGTTGAACGGAGCGCCATCATTACTGGCGATATCGGTTTCTTCGCTGTGAAGATCGGTATCGACAAGTTTGGGCTTGGCCGCAAGAGCCACAAGTTCGTGCGGCAGATCGCCCATCCACATGCCTTTGCGGTTTTCCCTGGCATGGGCCTGATCGGACAAATAGGTCAGGCAGTTTGGATTGCCTTCACAACTGTTCATATCGACAATCGCCCAGCCCGCGCGCAGGAGTAAACGGTTGATATCGGTCTGACCCATGCGGCATTCGGTTAGCATAGGGAACAACTGGGAATCCGAAACCTGTTGGCAGGCGATGGCATAATTTTCAATGATGCGGTCAAGCGCCTGTGCAGCGGCAGCGCCGCATTTAAACTCGACACTGCCCGCCCGGCAGATCATGCCCGGTCGCGGGGCGCGAATGCCAAACAGTTCGACAACCATATTGCCAAACCGGAGCTGGTCGCCCTGCAACACATCCGGAAAGCCCGCGGCCCCCGGTGCGGCGTTGGCGACATTATTGGCACCTTGGGCCGATGCAAGGCCGGTGGCGATGGCAAGGATGAGAAGAAGTTTTTTCATCACGCTTATTTACCCGAAAAGAATTTCCTGCCGGGATAACAGCAAGCGCGATGCCAGTTTGGCAGGAAGAAACTGCCTGCTGTGCGATGTGTCTGTGATCTAACGAAAAATGCCCCGAAACCGTTATGGATCGGGGCATTCATTCAATTTGGTTCAGGGCTGATATCAGGCTTCTTTGGGCAGGACCCAGGTGATATGGCCCATCTTGCGTCCGGCTTTGGCTTCGGCCTTGCCATAAAGATGCAGTTTTGCATCGGGCTCGGCCAAAATTGCCTGCCAGCTGTCGATATCGTGGCCCAGAAGGTTCTTCATCCGCGCATTTGAATGATGCGCCGGATTACCCAAAGGCAGGCCGCACACGGCGCGGATGAACTGTTCAAACTGGCTGGTGACACAGGCATCAATCGTCCAGTGGCCGGAATTGTGCGGACGCGGGGCGACTTCGTTAACCAGAACGTCGCCGTTGGTGGTCACAAACATTTCGACGGCCAATAATCCGACAAATTCCATCGCCTCGACCAGACGGGTGGCGATGTCTTCGGCCTTTTTGGCAAGATTGGTGGAAATCTGCGCCGGGGCAATCGTTACATCAAGAATGTGATTGGTATGCACATTTTCGACCGGGCAGAAGCAAGCGGTGTCACCCTTGACGCCGCGCGCGACAATGACCGAGATTTCGCGTTCGAACGAGATGAAGCCTTCAAGGATGGCTTCGGCATCGTTCATTTCGGCCCACGCGTCAGCAAGGTTGGTTTCGTTTGTAATTTTGACCTGACCCTTGCCATCATAACCCATTTCGGTGGTTTTAAGCACAGCAGGACGGCCAAGCTTGGCAACGGCGGTTTCAAGGTCGGCAAGCGAACGGACGGCGGCAAAAGGTGCCGTGCCGATGCCGTTTTCATTGCAGAAGGTTTTTTCGCGCAGGCGGTTCTGCGACAAATGCAGACATTTCCAGCCCGGACGGACCGGCACCAGTTCCGACAGCAATTTGACACTGTCATGAGGAACGTTTTCGAACTCGAACGTCACCACATCGACATCGGCAGCAAAAGCGCGGAGCGCATCAAGATCGGCGTAATCGGCAACCGTTGCCTTGGCACAGACCTGTTCGGTCGGGCTGTCCGTTCCGGGGCCGAAAACATGGACCTTATAGCCAAGTTCAGCGGCACAAAGGGCAGCCATGCGGCCAAGCTGGCCATTACCCATGATACCAATCGTGCTGCCCGGTGCGATGATGCGTGTCGCGAAATCCTGCGTCATTTATTCCTCGAATTCCTTCACATTCCCCAGTCGGGGCGGGCATCTTTAACAGAAATGATGCCAAAGAAAAACGCGCCCGCTAGGGCCCGCTGAAAGCTTACGGTGCGGAATCAACCGGCTCTTCGGCGACGACGTCAGTCTGCTGTGCGCGCCAGTCATCAAGACGCCCGGCCAGCGCATCATCCATCAATGCCATGATCCCGGCGGCCATCAGACCGGCATTCTTTGCCCCGGCCGA
Source organism: uncultured Thalassospira sp. (assembly GCA_966210655.1). Lineage (GTDB taxonomy): Bacteria > Pseudomonadota > Alphaproteobacteria > Rhodospirillales > Thalassospiraceae > Thalassospira. The sequence goes on along the minus strand of CBIHMD010000512.1, from coordinate 358 downwards.
ACCAATGGCAAGCGTGCCAACCGGAACGCCGCCCGGCATCTGTACGATCGACAGAAGGCTATCAAGGCCTTTAAGCGTACGGCTTTGCACCGGAACGCCCAGAACCGGAAGCGGGGTCATGGCCGCGGCCATGCCCGGAAGGTGGGCGGCACCACCGGCACCGGCAATAATCACCTTAAGGCCGCGCGACTTTGCGGATTTGGCGTAGTCATACAGGCGATCAGGGGTGCGATGGGCCGAGACGATTTTCGTCTCGTAGGGGACTTGCAGCGCATCGAGGACATCTGCTGCATTTTTCATGGTTTCCCAGTCAGACTGGCTGCCCATGATAAAGCCGATGACAGGGCGTTGATCGCTC
>CBIHMD010000511.1:0-2800 GCA_966210655.1 uncultured Thalassospira sp. | reverse complement strand
CACCGGTGAATTGCAGGATGGCAAGACTGCCGTGGATTTGCTGGCCGCCTGTTTCCCGGGCGGATCCATCACGGGGGCACCGAAAATCCGTGCGATGGAAATCATCACCGAACTTGAAGGATCAACACGTGGCACCTATTGCGGGGCAATCGGCTTCATCGGCTTTGATGGCAGTATGGATACCAACATTGCGATCCGCAGTATTTGCGTGAACCAGGGGCGCATGGCATTCAATGTCGGCGGCGGTATCGTTGCCGATAGTATCCCGGCAGCGGAATATGACGAAACACTGGTCAAGGCTGCCAAGCTTGTCGAAGCATTGGGGATTAATCCCGATGTGTTGTAAGATCACCGCGTTTGAACAATACCTTGAGCAACTTCACAGACGGATTGGATCAAAATGATCCTGTTGATCGACAACTACGATTCCTTTGTTTTCAATCTGGCGCGCTATTTCGTGGAACTTGGCCAGCAGGTTGAGGTTGTGCGCAATGACCGGATTGATGTTGCGGAAGTTCGCCGGTTGAGCCCGGATGCTGTCGTCTTTTCCCCCGGCCCCTGTGGCCCGGACGAGGCGGGAAATAGTATCGATCTGATTACAGCATTGGCGGGCGAATATCCGATGCTGGGCGTCTGTTTAGGGCATCAATCCATTGCACAGGCCTTTGGTGGTATAGTCAAACGTGCGAACCGTCCTGTTCACGGGATGACATCGGCGATTACGCATGATGGATCAGGACTTTTCAACGGCATCAAAACTCCGTTGACAGTAACGCGGTACCACTCGCTGATTGTTGATCTGCCAGTCGATGGCTCTTTGGTGCAGACTGCCACAGGTCCAGATGGCGAAATCATGGCGTTTGCCCATCGGGATTTGCCGATCTTTGGTGTTCAGTTCCATCCTGAAGCCGTCCTGACCGAGCAGGGGCATGATCTGCTGTCGAACTTTCTGATGATTACCGGGGCGGCCGATGCGCGAAAGGTTGCGTCGTGATGAAAGTCTGGCTTAACGGCAAGATTATTGATCAGACGGATGCGCATATTGCGGTCACGGATCGCGGGTTGCTGTTGGGGGATGGTTTTTTTGAAACCATGCGGGCCCATAAGGGCAGGGTTGCATGGCTTGGCCTGCATCATGAACGCCTTAAAAACCACTCGGAATTAACCGGGCTTGTCCCGGATTTACTACCAAATATTGCTGAGATCGCTGATGCTGTTGATATGCTCTGCGCTGAATTTGACGGAAAAGATGCCGTTGTTCGTCTGACCGTTACACGTGGCAGCGGTCCACGCGGCCTGTTACCGCCCAGGGAATGCCATCCAACGATCCTGATAACGGCGGCCCCCTTCGCCAAACCGGCACAAGACAATGGCTTGGTCCTTGCGACATCAAAACAGGTTCGGCGCAATCCGTGGTCGATTGCAGGCAAGGTCAAAAGCCTCAACTATCTCGACAATATAGTGGCACGTCAGGAAGTCGCCGCTTATGGCGCAGACGAGGCACTTGTTCTTTCTGTTGACGGTTCTGTCGCTGAAACAACGATTGCCAACCTGTTCGGTGTTCGCGATGGTACATTTTATACAGCACCTGCCGATTCCGGTATTCTTGCCGGATTGGGGCGAAAATTCGTGATCGATTGGTGCCGGGATCATGGGATTGCGGTGCATGAGGTGTCGATTGATCCGAAAGACTTGTTATCTATGGATCTGATTTTTATCTGTAACGCGTTGCAGGGAATAAGGTTTGTTCGCTTGATTGATGGCATTGCCTTCGACCTTGATCCGGCAAAACATGATCATGCTATGCAATTGCTAGGTGATTTTGAAAAATCACTATGCCTTGGTATAGATGTTTAATTAAAATTAACTTCGATCCGGCATTTTCATTCCCCACGCGTTTTGATGGGAATGCATATGACCGCGTCTTCAACAAAATCGGAACTGACCCTGACAAGGTTTGTTGAAAACCTTCGTAAACATGGGGCGAATGGTAAACGGCCGATTGTTGCAATTTTGAATATCCCCCTATCCCTGAGGCTTGAACCGCAGGAATATCAGGATATTTCGCGTGACGCATTCCATCATCTGCCCGAAAAGACCCAAGAGTATCGTCTTGAAAACGGTATGGTCGCTTTCATTCGTCCTTCGAAATCGTTTGGCGAAACCGATACGTTTTTGGCCAGCGTGACCGAAACGCTCAAGGACGTTGTCGACCGACAGGGTTTGGGCGATATCCCGCAAAAGCTTTGGACTGAATTTTCCTGGCCTGAAGACCGCAAGGCAATGTTTGGCTTATTGGGGCTGTTTGAAGAAAACCATTTCCAAAACGAAAGCCTGCAGCGCTTTGACATGGCAGAAATGCTGCGCGGTGCAATTAACGAAGAAGCGGTTTTTGACTCCTGCCGTCGTCAGGCCATTCTGGAATTTCATGACAGCCGCCGAGAAATCCTTGGGCATGAACTTTATTGTTCGCTGGATTATCTGCGTCAGCATCACCTTGCCAGTTTCCTTTTGGAAGGCCCGGGCGAGGTTGAAATTTTGTCGCGCGTGCTTGATGAAAAGGTGATGGATGTCACCAAAAATCTCGCCCCTCAGATGCTGCCCGATACCTTGCATCTAAACATGATGGTTCAGACGATTTTTAGTGACCGATTTGCCGAATTTCTTGGATCGGAAGGCAGTCGTTTTGCTGAAAATCTGGCGATTGAAATCTCGCTTGAAAATGCGATTGCCGATTGGTGGGAATTCGAGGATGCCTGCAGTCTGCTGCATTCTGCTGGCGTGCGCGTTGGGCTTGATC
>CBIHMD010000510.1:0-2806 GCA_966210655.1 uncultured Thalassospira sp. | reverse complement strand
TTCGCCTATTTCAAGGTCTCCACCGCCGGGCTTGAACAAAGCCAGCGCCAGATGCAATCCGTTCTGCTGATCGGCTCGGTCCTGTGCATTCTGATGACGTCGGGGCTGATTTTCCTGTTCATGCAGCAAACCGTGTTGCGCCGACTGATCACAGCCGCCCAGTTCGTTTCCGAAATCCAGTTCGGCAAACTAAGCGCCCGCCTGAAACCGGCTGGCCGTGACGAGATCGGTACTCTTGAACGCGGCCTCAATACTATGGCTGAAAGCCTCGAACGGCGCACCAATCAGCACCAGATCGCTCAAGAAGCCCTTCGCGACAGCGAGGAACGCTTCCGCGACTTCACCCTGTCTTCTGCCGACTGGTACTGGGAAATGGGGCCGGATCTGAAGATCGCGTTTGCATCCTATAAATTCTATCAGCTGATCGAAGAACTGAACGGGTCCCCACAGGGTCAGTCCTTTGACAAGCTTGGCCTCAAGGCCGAAACCGATCACAGTTGGAACAGTCTGGTCAAACGGCTGGAAAGCCATCTGGCGTTTCAGAATTTTGAATTTTCGTGGCTCTCGCGCGACGGACAAAAACATTACGGTCGCATCAATGGCGTGCCGGTTTTTGATCTGGATGGCTCGTTCAAGGGGTATCGCGGTACCGGTAGCGACGTAACCTCACAGCACCGCGCAACCGAAGAACAGCAGGCCCTGCAACGCCAGCTCGCCACCTCGCAAAAGCTTGAGGCTGTCGGCCAGATGGCAGGCGGCGTGGCGCATGAATTCAATAACTGTCTTGCCGGAATTCTGAGCTTTGCCGAAGTTGCGCGCGCCAAAATTGATGATCCGGAACGGGTCAAAGAATATCTCGATCACGTGATCTCCCTTGGAGAACGCGCCACCAGTGTCGCCGATCAGCTTCTGATGTTCTCGCGCCGCCGGATTGATCAACCGACAATCGTTCAGGTCGATGCTGCGATTGCCGAAATGGAAAAGCTGCTGATCACCCTTCTGGAACACCGGATCGAATTGCAAATCTGGGCCAATGATGCCCCGCTTTACACCCGCGTTGACCCGACACAGCTTTCGGCCTGCATCCTCAATCTGGCGATCAATGCCCGTGATGCGATGCCCGAGGGCGGCACATTGCAGATTTCATGTTATGGCGCAACGGTTCCGACTGCCGATGAACGCTCCCCCGACGACGAGGATGATCTATTCCCCAAAGGTGCCAGTGGCGACTATGTGGTTGTAACGGTTCAGGATACCGGCACCGGTATCCCCGAAGACATCCTTGGCGATATTTTCGAACCCTTCTTCTCGACCAAGGAACCCGGCAAGGGCACAGGGCTTGGCCTGTCGATCGTCCATAGCTGGGTCGAAGAATCCAGTGGCTTCATCGACGTCGAAAGTGTCGAGGGCGAAGGCACAACCTTCTCGATCTATCTGCCCCGTTGCGAGGCTGGCAAAGCTGCGGCTTCTACCACGCACGAGATCGACTATTTCCCCGGCAATGGGGAACGGATTCTGATTGTTGATGATGAACAGTCATTGCGCACAACGGCCAAGATCATTCTTGAAGATGCCGGCTTTGACGCCATCGTCGCACGCAGTGCCGAAGAAGCCCTGCAGATCATCACGGAATCACAAAAGACCGACCGGATTGATGTCATTCTGACCGATGTGGTGATGACAGGGTTGAGCGGACCGCAACTTGCCATCGAGGCACAGCGTCAATACCCGGACCTTGCTGTGGTCTTCATGTCGGGATATCCCGCACGAACTCGCAGGGAAATGGAAAAGATGCTGGGCGATTATATCTTCGTCAAAAAGCCGTTCCGCCCGGCCCAGTTGCAAAAGGCCATCCACGAGGCCCTCGCCCACAAAACCGAACGTCAGCGGCTTTAAGACATTTGTCACCCGATTCGCCAAAAGCATAAGGACAATTTCGGGTTTCCTTACGCATCGCGGCAACACACGCAAAAATTCATTTGCGCATATCCCTCGCAAACCGTTGATTTGGCTACGATCACAAAAAAGTAATCGTGGATGGGGCATTGCTGTGACAGTTGTCACTTTAAAAGTGTTAATCGAAGCCTAATCTAAGAATCAGAAGCCGCGATACTGCCAACGGGCAGCTATCACAACTTCACGGAATTCGAGACGAGGACACAATGATCGGATCAGCAGGTTCAGGACTTAGTTCCGCAGCGCAGGCCGTAAATGACGCGATCACGCCGGGTGGTGGCAAAGATGGCGTATCCGCACCACTTGCCGCAGCAACTTCTTCTATCCAGAAGGCCCAGGGTCTAGCCCAGGTCATTGGCTCCATCGTTACGGAACATCAGCCGCTTGAGACCAGCGGCGCACGCGGTACCCGCGTCAATATTCTAACGTGATTTTTCCCTCTCGTTAGCTTCCTCGGGGTGGTTTAGACCACCCCTTTTTCTGTGTGCGTCCCTATCCACCGCTTCCCCAAAACCCACCCGCTTCAACGCCATGACAAAACCCGTTGATCATGCTAATGTTTTTGCAGTTTCAGAACGGATGAACTCATGGCAACCAACCGGATCGGCAGCAGCGCCACACAAACGGGCCTTCACGATGCCCGCTCCATGCCGCAGGGTGTGCCTTCCGGTGCGCGCGGGCGTATTGCCGCCAACACCGATCAACCATCATCTGACAGCTTCATCGCCGCCCAGCTTGCCCGTCTGCGCAATCTGATCGCAGCCGATCAGATTGACCACAACGCGCGGCGCGGCACCTATCTGAACATTCTTCTCTGATCCGGCTTATCCGGATCAGGCCTGTTATACAG
>CBIHMD010000509.1:0-2826 GCA_966210655.1 uncultured Thalassospira sp. | reverse complement strand
CTCCCCCGAAGATGTTGGCAAGACCATCCGTGACCTTGGTCTGAAACTGGTGACATTCCAGCCATTCCGCGATTTTGAAGGTATGCCCGAACCCCAACGGACCCGTGCCTTTGAGCGTGCGGAACGCAAGTTCGACCTGATGGAAGAACTGGGTACCGATCTTTTGATGGTATGTTCGAACGTATCGCCGCATTCGCTGGGCGGGCTTGATCGTGCGGCAAAGGATCTGGCCGAACTTGGCGACCGCGCGGCGAAGCGCGGGCTTCGTGTCGCATTCGAAGCCCTGTCCTGGGGCAAGCATATCAGCGATTATCGTGACAGCTGGGAAGTGGTGCGGCGCGCCAATCACCCCAATGTTGGTCTGGTGCTTGATACCTTCCACATTATCGCGCGCAAGGTGCCGCTTGATGCGATTGCATCAATTCCCGGCGACAGGATATTCCTTGTGCAGGTTGCCGATGCGCCGATCCTTGAAATGGACCCGTTATCCTGGAGCCGCCATTTCAGGTGCTTCCCCGGACAGGGCGATTTTCCGCTGGATGAATTCATGCGCAATCTGGCCCGGACCGGGTATGACGGACCACTGTCACTTGAAATCTTCAATGATCAGTTCCGCTCAAGCTCGACCAAAAACGTTGCCAAGGATGGTTTGCGTTCTCTGATTTATCTGGGTGATGGCATTGATGGTGTCAAAGTCGGGGAAAAGGCAGTTGCCCTGCCGCCAAAGGCACATGCCCGCAATGTCGAGTTTGTTGAATTCGCGGTCGAAGAAGAAAACGCCGAAAAGCTTGCCGCCCTGTTTGCCGGGCTTGGTTTTGAAAAACGCGGCAGCCACAAATCCAAGGCTGTGACATGGTGGAAGCAGGGCAATATCAATCTTGTCATCAATTGCGACAAGGACGGTTTTGCGCATTCCTATAACATTGTGCATGGCCCGTCAGTTTGTGCGGTGGGGCTCAAGGTCGATGATGCCGGTGCATCGCTTAAGCGTGCGCAATCGTTGCTGGCGTCGCCCTTTACCCAGCCGGTGGGTGCGGGCGAGATCGAAATGCCCGCCATTCGCGGCGTTGGTGGCAGTCTGGTCTATTTCCTTGATGATCAAAGCGAACTGGCGCGTATCTGGGATGTCGAGTTCGAAGCATCGGAACCGGCAGGCAAGCCGGCAAATGACGCCAGCCTGAAGGCCGTCGATCATGTGTCCTATTCGATGCAGTACGAGGAAATGCTGACCTGGGTGCTGTATTTCACCTCGATCTTCGATCTTGGCAAAATGCCAACAGTTGATGTGCCCGATCCCGGCGGGCTTGTGCAAAGTCAGGTGGTGCAGGGTGATGATGGTGGTGTGCGCCTGATCCTGAACGGATCGCAAAGCCCCCATACCCAGCATTCACAATTCCTAAGCGAGTTCTTTGGAAGTGGTGTGCAGCATATCGCACTTTCAAGCAGCGATATTTTTGCCAGTGTTGATTTTTGCCGGAAAAATGGTGTTGAAATTTTGCCAATTCCGGAAAATTACTATGATGACATCGAGGCGCGCTTCGGGCTTGATCCTGATCTTCTGGATCGACTGAAAGCTGCCAACATCCTTTACGATCGTGATGATGACGGCGAGTATTTTCAGGTCTATACCAAGACCTTCGCCAACCGGTTCTTCTTTGAACTGGTCGAACGTCGCGATTATCGCGGGTTTGGTGCGGCCAACGCGCCGATCCGCCTTGCTTCGCAAACCCGTATGAACCGGCGCAGTCAGACGTCGAAATAAGCAAACATTTCAGGGGATAAGGAAACCATGAGCGTTTCGGAAATTCTTGTCATTAACGGCCCGAACCTTAACCTTCTGGGGCAGCGTCAGCCGGAAATCTACGGTTATGATACTTTGGCGAGTATCGCGGATAAATGCGCGTCCCTTGCCGAAACATTGGGCGTTTCTGTCCGGTTTGAACAGTCAAATCACGAAGGCAGCATTGTCGATTTCATCCATGATGCACGGCAAAAATCGGCTGCGATCATCATCAATGCCGGGGCCTATACCCATACATCGGCCGCCATTCATGACGCGCTGAAAACCTTCGATGGCTATATCATAGAGCTGCATATCTCCAACCCGCATGCCCGTGAAGAATTCCGCCATCATAGCTGGATCAGCCCGGTCGCCAATGCCGTGATGGCTGGTGCCGGTGCCTATGGCTATGAACTGGCAACGCGTCTTGCCGCGGAAAAGATTTCGCAGACCAAATAGAGTGATGATGCCCGGGTCCGAAACAACAAAGGCAGCATTGAATGCTGCCTCAGACTGCTGACAAAGCATACCCGATCTGATCGTCATTCCGGCAAAGCCTGCCCCCGTGAAAGCGGGGGCGGCAATCCCGTCTCCTGCAACAGGGCATGGATTGCGGGTCTGCGCTGTGCTCCGCCCGGAATGACGATTTTGATCAATCGCCAAAGCCAACCCCGCCAGCCAACCACGGGCCGCTGACAAAGCCCTCCCAACCAGATCGTCATTCCCGCGACGGCGGGAATCCAGTCTCTTTCAACGGGGCATGGATTCCGGGTCTGCGCTGCGCTTCGCCCGGAATGACGGTTTTGGTCAATCGCCAAACCAATCCCGCCAGCCAAGCAACCCCGTTGCCCCCGGCATCCCCAAACGCCACCGACCGGACGGACCACGCCCCGGACGACCCCCGCTGCTCCGAACGACGCTCGCTCTCGGTTGCCCCAAAACGCACCTCACCCCAAGGGCCACAGCGTTGCCGAATGGCAGGCACACAAATCCCACCATCGATGACCGGCCTTTCGGCATGTCCGACGCACCATCGGCCCGCTGAC
>CBIHMD010000508.1:0-2831 GCA_966210655.1 uncultured Thalassospira sp. | reverse complement strand
GATTGATATTGGTGTGGTGAATGAAATTCATCGTGCTGGCAAAATCGGAACTGACATAGGCAACCAGCGGACCGTCAAAGAACAGGAAGGTATCCTCGCTGGTGAAAAGGCCGCTTATCGCCTGCACCGCGACCAGTGCGATCAGCACGACAACCATCCAGCCGCCCGCCGGGTTATGCCCCGGATAAGTCAAGTCACGGGCCGAGCCGTTTGGAAGTTTGCGCATATAACCGATCACCTTGCGAGGCCCGGCAACGAAACCGGCAAAGCGCGCGTTCGAGCTACCGACAAATCCCCAGATGATGCGAAACAGCACGAGTGCGAGAACGCTGTATCCTGAAATCGCATGGATATCGATCATGACTTCCTGATTGGACCACCAGGATGTCGCAATCGCAACCACCAGCACCCAATGAAACAGGCGCACGGGGAAATCCCAAAGCCAGACGGTTTTTTGCGGTTCAGTCTGATCGCTCATGCGCAGGTCCCCTTCTCTGCTTTTTGCGCGGACAAATAATGCAACATTATGATGATGCCCCGATCCGGCCGAAAGTGCAGGTCAAATTCCGGTTATCACAGCAAAAAATGTGGAAAATCTGTCTCTTGCCTCAATTGAAGTTTGCAAATCATTATCACAAGCAGTAACTATTATGCGGAAGCATAATGGGCTATGCCCTTGGCTCACCTTCAGGGACAGATGGGAACTCCTATGAAACTCGTTAAAATTCTGGGGATGGCTGCGCTGGCATCCACCCTTGGCGCACAGGCCTATGCCGCGCCCGGCGCAAAAGACGTCCTGACCACCTATGCCGATATCGCACATGCCGGTTACGAAGACTCGGTTACCACCGCCAAGCAGCTTCAGTCTGCTGTCAACGCGCTGGTTTCTGATCCGTCACAGGCCACTTTCGATGCAGCGAAATCCGCATGGCTGGCTTCACGTGTGCCCTATCAGCAGACCGAAGTTTACCGTTTCGGCAACGCGATTGTCGACGACTGGGAAGGCAAGGTTAACGCATGGCCGCTGGACGAAGGTCTGATCGACTATGTCGAAACCGATCTTTACGGCGAGGAAAACGAAGAAAACCCGGCCTATACCGCCAATGTCGTTGCCAATCCGAGCCTGAGCATTTCCGGTGAAACCCTTGATGCGTCGACCATCGATGCGGCCCTGATCGAAAGCCTGCATGAAATTGATGACGTTGAAAGCAACGTTGCCACCGGCTACCACGCCATTGAATTCCTTCTGTGGGGGCAGGATCTGAACGGCACTGAAGCCGGTAATGGCGCACGCGCCTGGACCGACTATGCCAAAGGTGACGCCTGCACCAATGGCAATTGCGACCGTCGTGGTGCATATCTTCAGGCCGCAACCGACCTTATGGTTTCGGACCTTGAATGGATGACCGCACAGTGGGCAGATGGCGGTGATGCACGCGCAACCGTTCTTGAAGGTGACGGCGTTCCGGGCCTGACCGCAATTGTGACCGGTATGGGTTCGCTGTCTTATGGTGAACTGGCGGGCGAACGCACCAAACTTGGCCTGTTGCTGCATGATCCGGAAGAAGAGCATGACTGCTTCTCGGACAACACGCACAACTCGCACTATTATGACGCGCTGGGTATCCAGAACGTTTATCTTGGTCGCTATACCCGTGTTGACGGTTCGGTCGTCGAAGGCGCGTCGCTTTCGGATATGGTTGCCGCCAAGGACAAGGCACTTGATACCGAACTGCGTGCCAAACTGGCATCCTCGGTTCTGGCCGGTAAAGCCATGGTCAGCCGCGCACAGGCGGGCGAACATTTCGACCAGTTGATCGCGATGGACAATGAAGATGGCAATGCCGTTGTTCAGACCTTTGTCGATGCGCTTGTCGATCAGACCAAATCGATCGAACAGATCGTTGCCGCGATTGGCGTTGACGGGATCGCGTTCGAAGGTTCGGACAGCCTTGACAATCCGACCTCGATCAATTGATCAGATACGATCCGCATTCGGGGGCATACCCCAAATGAATCTGACGGCGGGGGAAAATTTTCTCCCGCCGTTTCGCTTTTACGATTAGAAGAATTCCATGCAGCTTCCCGCCATGCGCCTTTCCCGTTTCATGATTGCGACCGCCGTCGTTTTCGGCGCAATGATACCGGCATTTGCCGATGAAACCGCCCCCGCCGATGCCCTGCCGGGCGGGGCGACGACATGGCAAAAGAAAACCGGGCGGAAGGCATTCACCCATCATTCGGCCAATATGACCTTTGAAAAGCGGCTTGATTTCAAGCTTGGCGAGGCCCTTTTTCAAAGGCTTTGGGTAACCGCCCCGACGCGCACCAAGGCAGCAGACGGTTTGGGACCGCTGTTTAATTCGCGTGCGTGCAACGGGTGCCATATCCGCAATGGTCGCGGCCATCCGGTCAATGAAAACGATCCGTCCGCCGGAGCAACATCAATGTTGTTGCGGCTATCGATCCCGCCGCAACATGAAGCTGACCGGGAATTGCTGGCAACGGGGCGTGTATCGACCCTGCCCGATCCGGTTTATGGCGGACAGTTTCAGGATTTTTCAATCCCGTCCGTCCCGGCCGAGGGCAAGGTGACAGTCAGCTATGATACACAGACCATCGAGCTTGCCGATGGCAGCATGGTCGAATTGCGTCATCCGACCTATGGCATGGCTGATCTGGCCTATGGGCCATTGCATGACGACGTGATGATATCGCCCCGCATTGCGCCACCAATGATCGGGCTTGGATTGCTGTAAGCCATTCCAGATGAGGTCCTGCTTGCCAACGCCGATCCGCAGGATCGTGACGGCAACGGCATATCGGGTCGG
>CBIHMD010000507.1:0-2835 GCA_966210655.1 uncultured Thalassospira sp. | reverse complement strand
CTCCCTGGCTGTGCTGCGCGAGATCGGTGTGGATACCGGTGGTTCGAACGTTCAGTTCGCGGTCAATCCCGATGATGGCCGCCTGATCGTTATTGAAATGAACCCGCGCGTTTCGCGTTCGTCTGCATTGGCATCCAAGGCAACCGGCTTCCCGATTGCCAAAATTGCAGCCAAACTGGCTGTTGGCTATACGCTTGACGAGCTTGATAACGACATTACCGGCGTCACCCCGGCCTCGTTCGAGCCGACCATTGATTATGTCGTCACCAAAATCCCGCGCTTCACCTTTGAAAAATTCCCGGGTGCTCAGGCGCTTCTGGGCACGGCGATGAAGTCGGTTGGCGAAGCCATGTCGATTGGCGGCTCCTTCGCCGAAAGCCTTCAGAAAGGCCTTCGTTCGATGGAAACCGGCCTGACGGGTTTGAACGAAGTCAAAATCGAAGGCGCACCGGACAAGGCCGCGATCCGCGCAAAACTGACGCAACCGATGCCATTCCGCATTCTTTACGCGGCACAGGCATTCCGTCATGGTCTGACCCTGTCGGAAATCCAGTCGGCCACCAAGTTTGATCCATGGTATCTACGTCAGGTCGAAATGCTGGTCGCCGAGGAAGAACAGATCCGCACCAACGGCATCCCGAAAGACAAGCAGGAATTGCTGCGCCTGAAGAAACTCGGTTTCTCGGATGCACGCCTTGCGGAACTGACCGGCATGGAAGAAGACGACGTTCGCGCCGTCCGCCAAGGAATGAACCTTCGCCCGGTTTACAAACGTATCGATACCTGTGCGGCCGAATTCCCGTCGCGCACGTCTTATATGTATTCGCTTTACGAAGGCGATGGTTTCTTTGAACCGGAAAACGAAGCCGAGGTCACTGATCGTAAGAAAGTCATCATTCTTGGTGGTGGCCCGAACCGTATCGGTCAGGGGATTGAGTTCGACTATTGCTGTGTGCACGCGGCCTATGCGCTTCGCGAAGTCGGCATCGAAGCCATCATGGTCAACTGCAACCCGGAAACGGTTTCAACCGACTATGACACTTCGGACCGCCTGTATTTCGAACCGCTGACCGCCGAGGACGTGATCGAGCTTTGCCAGCTTGAACAGACCAAGGGCGAACTTCTGGGTGTGATCGTGCAGTATGGCGGCCAAACCCCGCTTAAACTGTCAGCCGCCCTTGAAAAAGCCGGCATTCCGATCCTTGGCACCAGCCCGGACAGCATCGACCTTGCCGAAGACCGCGACCGGTTCCAGGAACTGATCCACAAGCTGGGCCTGAAACAGCCGGCCAACGGCATTGCGCGTTCGGTCGACGAAGCCGTTAAAATCGCCGAAAGCATCGGATACCCGATTGTTATCCGTCCGAGCTACGTGCTTGGCGGCCGTGCGATGGAAATCGTTCACACGACCGAAGACCTGCTGCGCTACATGACCGAGGCCGTTCAGGTTTCGGGCAAAAGCCCGGTTCTGATCGATAGCTTCCTTCAGGATGCAATCGAAATTGATGCCGATGCGGTTTCGGACGGCGAAAATGTCTTTGTTGCTGGCATCATGCAGCATATCGAGGAAGCCGGGATCCATTCCGGTGATAGTGCCTGCTCGTTGCCGCCGTACTCGCTCGGTCAGGACATGATTGATCGCCTGAAGGCACAGACTGTGCAGCTCGCCAAGGCACTTGATGTTGTCGGCCTGATGAACGTTCAGTTCGCGATCAAGGGCGACGTGATCTATCTGATCGAAGTCAACCCGCGTGCCTCGCGTACCGTTCCGTTTGTCGCCAAGGCCACCGGCAATCCGATTGCCAAAATCGGCGCGCGCGTTATGGCTGGCGAAAAGCTTTCGGATTTCAAGATCAACGAAGGTCCATTCAAGCATATCGCGGTCAAGGAAGCGGTGCTTCCGTTCAACCGCTTCCCGGGCGTCGATACCCTCCTTGGCCCGGAAATGCGTTCAACCGGCGAAGTCATGGGGCTTGATACCGATTTCGGTCGCGCCTTTGCCAAGGCCCAGATGGCGGCGGGTCACGATCTGCCGCAGTCTGGCAAGATCTTCATGTCGGTCAAAAACTATGACAAACCGGCTGCTGTTCAACTCGCACGCGACGCAATTGAACTTGGCTTTGTGATTGTTGCGACGCATGGAACTGCCGAAGCTCTTGAAAAAGAAGGGCTGGACGTCACCCCGGTCAATAAGGTACAGGAAGGACGTCCCCATATCGTGGACATGATGAAGAACGGCGATATCAACCTGGTATTCAATACCACCGAGAGCAAACAGGCCGTGGTCGACAGTTTCTCGATCCGGCGGACTGCACTTAGCAACGATATTCCGTACTACACCACAATTGCCGGTGCCCGCGCCACCCTGCGTGCCATCGACAACCTGAAACGCGGAGCACTTGCAGTGCGACCCGTTCAGGAATATCTTGGGGATGAATACTGAGGTTCTTTATCGAACCCGTTCAACGAGTTTAGACCGCCCGGCGGTATCTGCCGGGCGGTTGATTTTGTAGTATCGATCGCTAATAAGAATAGGCTGTGAGCGCGATGGAAAAAGTACCAATGACCCCGCAAGGGCATCAGCGCCTCGAAGAAGAACTGAAGCACCGCAAATCCGTTGAACGCCTTGAAATCATCAAGGCAATCTCGGAAGCGCGCGAGCATGGCGATCTTTCGGAAAACGCCGAATACCATGCTGCACGTGAACGCCAGAGCTTCTGCGAAGGTCGAATTGCCGAACTGGAAGATGTCCTGAGCCGTTCCGAAGTCATCGATATCAAATCGCTGGCCGGATCGGTCGTCAAATTCGGTGCAACCGTGCATCTTGTCGACGAG
>CBIHMD010000506.1:0-2835 GCA_966210655.1 uncultured Thalassospira sp. | reverse complement strand
AACTGATCGAAAGCGAGCTGTTTGGTCATGAAAAGGGTGCCTTTACCGGGGCCAATGAACGCAAGGTAGGCCGGTTCGAGCAGGCCGAAGGCGGTACGCTGTTTCTGGATGAAATCGGTGATATGCCGCTTGAGGCGCAAACCCGGTTGCTTCGTGTCCTGCAGGAAGGCGAATATACCCGTGTGGGAGGACGTACACCGATCCGGGTCAATGTACGTATCGTTGCGGCAACCCATCGTGACTTGCGTAAACTGATCCGCGAAGGAACCTTCCGCGAGGATTTGTTCTATCGTCTGAATGTGGTGCCGATCCGGTTACCGTCGCTCCGTGAACGGCTTGAAGACATTCCGGAACTGGTCAATCACTTTCTGATGCAGGCGAGCGAGGAGGGATTGCCCCGCAAGACGCTTTCATCAGATGCCATGGCGCGTTTGAAGGTACATCGCTGGCCGGGCAACATCCGCGAGCTGGAAAACATGGTGCGCCGTCTGACGGCCCTGTATTCGCATGATGTGATTGGCGTCGATGTTATCGAAACCGAGTTTTCCGAGAATAATATCAGTGAAGCAACTCCGGTCGGGGAGCCACAGTCACTTGCGGAATCCATAGAACGTCATGTCCGCGAATATTACGATGCCCATGACGAGGATTTGCCCGCGAGTGGTCTCTATGATCGTATCTTGCATGAAATGGAACGTCCGTTGCTGACTGTTACACTGGAAGCCACCCGTGGTAATCAGGTGAAAGCAGCCGAGGTTTTGGGACTTAACCGGAACACATTGCGCAAGAAAATCCGCGATCTGGGATTGGAAGTCGTCAGAGGCGCAAAATGACCGAAGCCGGACGACCTGTCACCAGTCGTCTTATGCGGTCATGGTTCGTCAGATTTCTGGGACGGCTTGGCCAATCGCGAAAATTTGCGATTGGTCTGGTCTGTGCCGGGCTTGTATCGGTTCTGGCAACCTATCTTGCCATGACGGGAACTGCTCCGCTACGGCCAGAGCCACGTCTGATTATCCTGCTATTAAACATCGATCTTGTTCTTGTTTTGGCGCTTGCCACACTGGTTGCGCGCAAGCTCGTTCAGATTTGGGCAGAACGACGGCGTGGCACAGCTGGTGCCAAACTACATACAAGAATGGTTCTGCTGTTTTCGCTGGTCGCGGTAACCCCGGCGATTATTGTTGCGATCTTTTCCGCTTTGTTTCTGCATTTCGGTATTCAGGGATGGTTCAGTGATCGTATCAGGACCGCCGTTGAAGAAAGTATGGTCATTGCCGAAGCCTATCTGAAAGAACATCAGGAACTGATCCGGGCCGATGTTCTGGCGACAGCCAATGATCTTCAACGCCTTGGCGTCAATTTTGCGACTGACCGCGAACGTATCAACAGAATCCTGACCGCGCAGGCTGATGCACGTGGCTTGCCCGAAGCCGTAATTATCGACGGAAGCGGGGCTGTACTTGCGCAGTCTGATTACAGTTTCTCTTACGATCCGGTCCTGTCGCCAATTCCGCCGGAGGTATACGATCGGGCGCGAAATAACGATGTGGTATTGCTTCTTGGCAATACCGACAATCGCATACGCGCGATGACGCATCTCGATAGTTTTATTGACGGGTATCTATTGGTTGGGCGGTTTGTCGATCCCAACGTTCTTGAGCGTATCGACAAGGCCAGAAAAGCAGTTACCGCCTACGAAAACCTTGAAGGCGAGCGATCCGGGATTGTCATAACCTTTGTTATGATTTTCGTGCTGATTGCGGTTGTATTGCTTCTGGCGGCGGTTACGCTGGGGCTTATGGTCGCAACGCGATTGGTCGAACCAATTTCTCAATTGATCGTAGGGGCAGAAAAAGTCCGCGACGGTGATTTGACATTTCGTGTTCCTCTTGCGGGACAGGAAGACGAACTTGAAGCATTAACGCGGGCTTTTAACCGCATGACGTCCCAGCTTGACACGCAACGTACTGAACTGGTTGCGGCCAATCGGCTTAATGATGAACGTCGTCGCTTCACCGAAGCAATTCTGGGGGGCGTGACTGCCGGGGTTATCGGACTTGACGCTGAATGTCATATCAATCTTCCGAACCGCAGTGCATCGGATTTGGTGGGAATTGATCTTGATGGTGCGATCGGGCAGTCGATCTGCGAGGTTATTCCGGAGTTTTCCGAATTGTTCGAAGATTTGAACAAGGAAGGCGACCGAAGCAAATCGCGACAGATTGAAATCCGGCGGGATGGCTTGAACCTGATGCTTTTGGCGCGGGTAACGGTCGAGCGCGCGGAAGACCGCTCGATTTTTGGATATGTCGTAACCTTTGACGATGTCACGGAGCTTCAAACTGCACAGCGAATGGCTGCCTGGGCTGATGTTGCACGCCGCATCGCGCACGAAATCAAGAACCCGCTGACACCGATACAGCTTTCAGCAGAACGTCTTAAGCGCCGATATCTTAAGGAAATTCAAAGCGATACCGAGGTATTTAAGACCTGTACCGATACGATTATTCGTCAGGTTGGCGATATTGGTCGCATGGTAGACGAATTTTCCAGTTTTGCCCGAATGCCTTCTCCCAAGATGAAATCTGAAAAGATTGTCGATCTGGTGAAAAGTGCGGTGTTCCTGCAAAAGCAGGCATATACCAAAATTATCTACGACTTCGATGCAAAGATGGGACGTGATATTGAAGTTTCATGCGATGCGCGTCAGGTTAACCAATGTCTGACCAATACCCTCAAAAACGCTGCAGAGGCAATCGAGGGCCGGGAAGGCAATGTTACCGAGATTCCGCAGGGCCGTATTGAAATTTCTGTGACACGTTCTGATGAAAA
>CBIHMD010000505.1:0-2838 GCA_966210655.1 uncultured Thalassospira sp. | reverse complement strand
GTGTTCACCTGATGGGGCGTTCGTTCAAATATCATCGTCCGCGCGGCCCGATTGCCGCAGGCTCCGAAGAACCAAACGCCTTGATCGGAACACGCCGTGGCAAGGGACAGTTTGAACCCAACACGCGCGCAACCGTGCAGGAAATCTGGAACGGACTTGAAACCAGCAGCCAGAACAAATATCCCAGCCTGAAATTCGATATCGGCGCGATCAATGACCGCCTTTACATGCTGTTTTCCGCCGGGTTCTATTACAAGACCTTCATGTGGCCACGGTCCTTCTGGGACAAGGTTTACGAACCGTTCATCCGGGCCGCTGCCGGTCTTGGCGTGTCGCCGACCGAACCCGACCCGGACAATTACGCATCGCGCTATCTGCATACCGATATTCTGGTTGTCGGTGCCGGTCCTGCCGGTCTTGCCGCCGCACGTGCCGCCGCAGAATCCGGGCTTCGCGTGACACTGGTCGATGAAAACGCCGAACCGGGCGGAACGATTTTAAGCGAACCACAGGCAAAAATTGACGGCAAACCGGCATGGGACTGGCTGGAGGCCGAACTTGATACCCTGACCGAACTTGGTGTGCGGATCATGACCCGCACCACAGCGATTGGCTATTACCATCAGAACATGATCGGCCTGTGTCAGAAACTGACCGATCATCTGGAAAAACCGGTCGATAAAGCCCCGCGGGAACGCATGTGGCGGGTCCGCGCCAGACAGGTCATTCTGGCGCAGGGTGCGCTTGAAAAACCGCTGGTATTTGATGGCAATGATCGTCCGGGCGTGATGCTGGCCGGATCGGCGCAAACCTACCTGAACCGCTATGGCGTGCGTGTCGGAAACAATGCCGTCATCGTCACCAGCCATGACAGCGCATGGTATGCAGCCTTTGATCTGGCATCGGCCGGAACGAAGATCGGGGCCATTGTCGACACCCGCCCCGCCCCGAATGCAGCCCTTGTCAAAGAAGCCACGTCACGCGGGATCACGGTCTTTGCCGGTTATACCGCAACCGGCACGTCCGGTCGCCTGCGCATCAAGTCGGTGCGGATCAACAAGGTTGAAAATGGCACCGTTATGGCCGCCCAGACATTGGCTTGCGACAGCCTTCTGGTTTGCGGGGGCTGGACCCCGTCGCTGCATCTGTTTTCCCATACCAAGGGGACGCTTAAATGGGATGACCAAAGCCAGACCTTCCTGCCCGACCGCATTACCGAGGATTGCCAGATCGCCGGTGCCGGGCGTGGACTTTGGGGGATCGAAGCCGCCCTTGATGACGGGTCCGCGATGGGGGCTGCTGCGGTCAAGGCGCTTGGCAAAACCGCCACGGTCAAAACGCTTTCGGTTGCCGATGATCGCCCCGGTTCGGGTGCCAGCCACACCGAACTTCCGACCGATCTTGACGCTGGCAAGGCCCGCGCCTTTGTCGATTATCAGAACGATGTCACCGCCAAGGATTTGCGCCTTGCCGTGCGCGAAGGCATGCGTTCGATCGAACATGTCAAACGCTACACCACCAACGGCATGGCAACCGATCAGGGCAAGATGTCAAACATCAACGGCCTGAACATTGCCGCCGATGCCCTTGGCAAGAAACAGCCCGAAGTCGGCCTGACCACATTCCGCCCGCCCTACACCCCGACGACGTTCGGGGCGTTTGTCGGCTATCACAAGGGGGATCATTTCGAAGTCACCCGTAAAACCCCCATCGATAGCTGGGCCGAAGAAAATGGCGCGGTGTTCGAACCGGTCAGCCTATGGCGTCGTGCATGGTATTTCCCCAAGGACGGCGAAGACATGGACGCCGCCGTGCGTCGCGAATGCCGCGAAACACGCAAATCGCTTGGCATGTTTGACGCATCAACCCTTGGCAAGATCGAGGTGGTCGGCCCCGATGCGGTTGAATTCATGAACCGCATGTATACCAACCCCTGGACCAAACTTGCCCCCGGTCGCACCCGTTATGGCCTTTTGCTTGGCGATGATGGCTATATCCGTGATGACGGTGTGATTGGCCGTCTGAGTGATGACCGTTTCCACATCACCACCACCACCGGCGGGGCGGCGCGTGTATTGAACATGATGGAAGATTACCTTCAGACGGAATGGCCGGATCTGAAAGTCTGGCTGACCTCGACCACCGAACAATGGGCGACCATTGCGCTGAACGGTCCGAATGCGCGTAATCTTCTGGCACCATTTGTCGAGGGGCTCGATATTTCCGACGAAGCCTTCCCGCATATGTCGATAGCCGAATGCTCGGTTGCCGGTTTCCCGGCCCGCCTGTTCCGGGTCAGCTTCACGGGCGAACTTGGATTTGAGGTCAACGTCCCCGCCCGTCATGGCCGCGCCCTTTGGGAAACGCTGTTCGCGGCGGGTCAGAAATACGATATCTGCCCCTATGGCACCGAAACCATGCATGTTCTGCGTGCCGAAAAGGGCTTCATCATTGTCGGTCAGGATACCGACGGGACGGTGACGCCTTATGACGCGGGTGCCGGATGGGCGGTTGGCAAAAACAAGCCCGACTTTGTCGGCATGCGGGCCCTTAACCGCCCGGACCTAACGGCAGAAGGCCGCAAGCACCTGGTCGGGCTTCTGACCGATGATGGCACGTCCAGACTTGAAGAAGGCGCACAGATCGTCCTTGATCCGAACCAGCCGATCCCGATGAAGATGGTCGGCCACGTGACATCGTCCTATCACAGCGACGCGGCAGGTCGCCCGATTGCCCTTGCCCGGATCGAAGGCGGCCACGGCAAGACCGGCGAAACGGTTTATATCCCGATGCCCGACCGGACGATCAGGGCCACCATCACCAGCACGGTCTTTTATG
>CBIHMD010000504.1:0-2856 GCA_966210655.1 uncultured Thalassospira sp. | reverse complement strand
AAAAGACGGACAGAAGGCGTGACCGAAACTTCCGACAAACCGCTGCTTGAATATCTGAAACGGCACATCGCCCTGTCCGGGCCGATTACGATTGCCGATTTCATGAACGAGGCGCTGGCCCATCCGGAATATGGATATTACCGTAAGCAGGACCCGTTCGGCCGCGACGGCGATTTCATTACCGCGCCTGAAATCAGCCAGATGTTTGGCGAATTGATCGGACTTTGGGCGGCGGTAACGTGGCAGCAGATGGGAAGCCCGCGCAAGATCAATCTGGTGGAACTGGGACCGGGACGCGGGACGCTGATGGCCGATGCCCTGCGCGCGGTGCGCAATGTGCCGGGGTTGTCCGATGCCCTGACGGTGCGGTTTGTCGAAACCAGCCCGGTTTTGCGCACTCATCAGCAAACCGCGATCATGCCCTATGGTATCCCCGCAACCTGGCACGAGGCATTTGACGATATTCCGTCGGGCGGCAATGCGCCGATGATTGTGATCGGCAACGAGTTTTTCGATGCCCTGCCGATCCGGCAGTTTGAACGCGCAAGCTATGGCTGGTCCGAACGGCTGGTCGGTTTGGATGCCAATACGGGTGAACTTGGTTTTGTGCGCGGGGCGGAAACGCCAGTGACTGACGCATTGGTGCCGGCAACCTTGCGCGGAACCGCAAAGCACGGTGACATTTTCGAAAGCTGCCCGACGGCCATTGCGATTGCCGATCAGGTCGCGCGCCGATTGAACGAGGTTGGCGGGGCGGCATTGTTTATCGATTACGGCCATCCGCACAGCGCGTTTGGTGATACCTTGCAGGCGCTTAAAGATCACAAATATCATCCGGTTCTGGAGCAGCCCGGCGATGCGGATCTGACCGCGCATGTTGATTTTGCCGCCATCGGTCGCGCGATGCTGGAAGCGGACGCGCGGATCGGTGCCGTCCTGACGCAGGGCACGTTCCTTAGGATGCTGGGCATCGAACAGCGTGCCGAACTTTTGAAAGAAAGTGCGGATGACGCGCAGGCAAAATCGATTGATGCGGCTCTTGCGCGTTTGATCAATGCTGATCAGATGGGAACCCTTTTTAAAGTGCTGATCGGCTATGGTCGTGAAACGGCACCGCCGCCCTGTGTCAGCGGTGCCGAAGGATAACGGAGCTTTCGATGACCAGCGAGATAACCCGTGGAAGTGAACGCCATGCCGATGGCCTGATGTGGATCGAGGCCGAAAGCCTGCAACATAAAGATGGTTTGAGCCATGGCTTTCTAACGCGCAAGGGCGGGGTGAGTGACGGCATCCATAGTGGGCTTAATGTCGGCTTTGGTTCGGATGACAGCCGTGAACGGGTTGCCGAAAACCGGGCGCGCGCGGCAAAGGCGTTCGGGACGCAGGCTGATCGCCTGACCACGGTTTATCAGGTGCACGGGATCGATGTTGCGGTCCTGAAACGTCCGCTTGATCGGGACGAGGCCCCCAAAGCCGATGCCATGGTGACGGATCGGCCCGATGTGATGCTCGGCATTCTGACCGCCGACTGCACACCGCTATTGTTCCATGACCCAAAGGCCGGTGTGATCGGGGCGTGCCATTCGGGATGGCGCGGATCGTTTGCCGGGATATCCGAGGCAACCGTAAGTGCCATGGAAAAACTTGGCGCGTCGCGTGACAATATATCGGCTGCCGTTGGGCCGTGCATTGCGCGACCGTCCTACGAAGTCGATGCCAAGTTCCGCGATACGATCCTGTCGGGACCATCCGGGGACGAGGACCTTTTTGATTTATCAGTACGCGATGGTCATTTCATGTTCGATCTGCCGGAATATGTGCGCCGCCGGACCATGGCGACCGGCATTGACGCAGTCGAACTGGTGGCGCGCGATACCCTGGCCGAGGAAGAATTGTTTTACAGCTATCGCCGGACGACGCTTCGCGGCGAACCTGATTACGGACGGCAGTTATCAGCAATCATGCTGACCGGTTCCTGATCCCGGGATTGCGAGGAAACATGCTATGCCCCATTTGATCATGCTGTTCTTCTTTATGATCATTGCAGCCATGGTCGGCTGCGTTTTGATGTGACGCGGTGAATTTGAATAGATGATTTCTGCAATCCGGATTTTGTCCCTGTTTGTTTTGTTTGTTGCGCCGCTTGCTGCCTGTGGCGATTTGCCGCGCCCGTTCGAGGGGGCCGGACGGGAGGGCGACCCGGCCCTGCTTGAGCTGCGCGATACCAATACGGTCCGGGTCGAGATTGGCGACGACCTGCCCGAAGGGGCATCGGTGCATTTGACGCGTGCCATGGCGCGCGCGCTTCGCAATCTTGATATCCCGGCCTATAGCGACAGCCAGATCGGCGGCGATTTCATTCTGCGGCCCAATGTCGAATCCCGCCTTGCCGAAGGGGATGCGGCCTATATCGATGTCACATGGGTGTTGATGAACCCCGAAGGGCTGGCGATTGATACCGCGCGCGGTGCTGGTGAATTGCAGTCCAACTACTGGTTTGCACAAGTTCCAAACGGGCCCGAAGAAACCAACCTTGCCGTGCCCAGGGAACTTGTCGACAAGGTTCGTGACCTAAAGGGGGAAAAGGTTGATCCGGCAGAAAAGGCTTATGATCAACTGGTGGCCGAACCAGCCGAGCGGATAGCGTTTCTGATTTCGGGGGATCGTTCCCAACTTGCCGGGGCGCCGGTGGTCAAGATCGCACTTGTTGATTTTGCCGGTGCGCCGGGCGACGGTAACGAGGCACTGGCAAGGTCAGCCGGGGCATTGTTGCGGGCCAAGGGGATCGAGGTTGACGATGAAATCGACGACAGATCAATCATATTGTCGGCGACCATTTCGGTTAAACCGGTGGAA
>CBIHMD010000503.1:0-2866 GCA_966210655.1 uncultured Thalassospira sp. | reverse complement strand
GATAGGGATCAAGCATGAAATCCTTGCGCAATACCGGCAGGTCAACTGCAGCACGGGCCGCGACCAGATAGCTGTCATCGCCCTGGAAATAGGGGATGTCGGTCAGGACCGACAGGCAGCTTGCGCCGCCAGCCTTATAGGCCTGCGCCAGAACCGGCGGATTGAAATCCGGGCGGATCAGCCCCTTGGACGGTGATGCCTTTTTAATTTCGGCAATCAGGCCATACCGGCCATCGGCAATCGATGTTTCAAGCGACTTGATGAAGCCGCGTGGTTCGGATTGCGATTTGGCGGCGGCTTCGAGGTCGGCAAGCGATTTGCGCGCCTTGCAGGCGGCGATGTGGTCGCGTTTGTCGTTACAGATGCGTTCGAGTACGTCGCTCACGCTGCGGTCCCCTGATTGGAAATGCTGACAAGTGCCTGCAGGGTTTCTGCGGCTTTGCCTGAGTCGATTGCGACCCGGGCCTTTTCTATGCCATCGGCAAGATCGTTTGCGATGTCGGTAACCACAAGGGCGGCGGCGGCATTCAGCAGAACGATATCGCGATAGGCGCTTTTTTTACCGGCAAGAAGATCAAGAATGGCTTTGGCATTGGTACCTGCGTCGCCGCCTTTAAGCGCATCAAGGGTGACGATTTCAAGGCCGTAATCTTCGGGATTGATTTCAAAGGTCGTGACCTTGCCGTTTTTGACTTCGGCGACAAAGGTCGGGCCGGTCGTCGAAATTTCGTCAAGGCCGCTATGACCATAGACAACCCATGCATGTTCCGAGCCCAGACGGTTCAGGACATTGGCAATCGGTTCGACCCATTCACGGGCGAAAACGCCCATGACCTGCCGTTTGGTTTTGGCCGGGTTGGCCAGCGGACCCAGCAGGTTAAAAATCGTGCGCGTGCCCATTTCAACGCGGGTCGGCATCACATGACGCACCGCCGAGTGATGGCGCGTTGCCATCATGAAGCACAGATTGATTTCTTTCAGCGCCTTTTCGAGAAGCGCCATATCGGCATCCAGATTGACGCCAAGTGCTAACAGGACATCCGCCGAACCCGATTTTGACGAAGCCGCACGGTTGCCGTGCTTGGCAACGATGGCGCCGCACGCCGCCGCAACAATCGCCGCTCCGGTCGAGATATTGAAGGTGCCACTGCCATCGCCGCCGGTGCCGCAGGTATCAACCGCATTGGGCGGGGCAATAATGCCGGTCGCCTTTGAGCGCATGACACGGGCAGCCCCGGTGATTTCATCGACCGTTTCCCCGCGCAGCCGCAGCGCCATCAGGAAAGCCCCCATCTGCGACGGCGTTGCCTGACCGGACATCAGAACGTCGAAGGCCTGTTCGGCCTGTTCCTCGTTCAGTTTTTCGCCATTTGCGACTTTGGCCAGGATCGGCTTCAGGTCATATTCAGTCGACATGCGGATTTCCTCGGTTAGCGGTCCGGTGCGGTTTCATGCGCCGGGGAAGTCGATAAAATTCTTCAAAAGGGCGTGGCCGTGTTCGGATGCGATGCTTTCGGGGTGGAACTGGACACCGTGTATCTGATGCTGTTTGTGGCGCAGCCCCATGATCAGACCATCCCCGTTTTCCGCCGTGATTTCAAGGCAATCAGGCAGGGTCGCGCGATCCACAACCAATGAATGGTAACGTGTGGCTTCAAACGGGCTTGGCAGGCCGTTAAAGACGCTTTTGCCCTCATGTGCCATTGCATCGGTCTTGCCGTGCATGCATTCGGGCGCACGCACGACATTGCCACCAAAAGCCTGACCGATGGCCTGATGACCAAGGCAGACGCCAAGCAGCTTGACCTTGCCCGCAGATGCCTTGATCAGATCAAGACAGATACCGGCGCGATCCGGGTCACAAGGGCCGGGCGAGATCACGATGCCTTCGGGCATTAAAGCCAGCGCATCATCGACGGAGATTTCGTCATTGCGGCGCACTTCGACCTCGGGGCCGAGTTCGCGCAGATAGTGCCACAAATTGAATGTGAAGCTGTCGTAATTATCGATGAGGAGATACATCGTGGCGCCAGGCTGTGAATATCAGATCGCGCAGAGAATAAACGGCATTACCGCTACGTCAAGCGATTGCAAAAACCATTTTCCGGCCTTTGTTTCCGGCCTTAACAGGGTGCTAACCTGATCGGGTATAAAAAGCTTCCAAACACAAGCCGACGTAATCGGTATATAATCACCATATGGGTAACACGACCCAGCAAACGAGACTGGAGACCAAAGCGTGGCACGCCGGGCACAACCCGCCAAAAAGAAAAAAGCGGCACCGCGAAAAAGAAGCCGTAGCAAGGCTGCACCGAAGAGGAAATCGGGCGGCATTGGCCGTTTGATGCTGGGCGGTGCGATTGTCGCGGGGACTATTTCGGCGTTTATTGCCGCAGGCAGCATGCTTGAACTGGATCGCGCGTCGCGTGATCTTGGCGAACGCGTGACGAAAGCCGAACCCGAATATACGCCCGAACCGGCACCCGTGCCGGAAAGCCGCAATTATGATTTTAGCGAAAGCAACGGTAATCGCGACCGGACCGGATATATGGTCGGTGAACGGACACCGGGCGAAAACCCCGCACCCGTGACCGAACCGGAAAAAACGCCGGAAACGCGATCACCTGATCCTGTTGTGCCACCGAGTGCGGGCAATATCGGGGGGGGCGAGTACAATGACGGGCCGCCGCCATGGCAGAAATTTGCAGCCCTTAGCCCGGAAACCGGAACGGCACCGGTTATCGCGATTGTGATTGATGACGCGGGCCTTGATCAGCCGCGCACGGCGCGCACCATCGAGCTTCCGGGGCCCGTGACGATTTCCTATTTGCCCTATGCCCGTGATCTTACGCGGCAGGTGCGCGAT
>CBIHMD010000502.1:0-2867 GCA_966210655.1 uncultured Thalassospira sp. | reverse complement strand
GTAGAGCACCGATCAGACAGATATTAAGGATGATCGGCGCGCCAGCGGCGGCGGCATAGCGGTGCAGGGTATTGAGCACGCCCGACATCAAGGCAACGGCGGAAATGAAGGCGAGATAAGGGAAAGTGATACGCGACAGTTCGACGGCCAGCGCAAATTTTTCCGGGTCTTCGGCAAAACCCGGTGCAAAAACATGCATCGCCCAAGGCATGGCGATTTCAATGATCGAGACCAGAAAACCGGTAATCAGGATCAGCATCGACATGGCGCGTGCGGCAAACTCGCGCGCGACATCAAGGCCGCGTTTTTCGATGTCACCTGCCAGCAACGGTACAAAGGCTGCGTTAAACGCGCCTTCGCCAAACAGGCGGCGGAACAGGTTGGGGAATTTGAACGCGACAAAAAAAGCATCGGCCATGCCACCGGCACCGAGCATCCCGGCAATCATGATGTCACGTGCAAAGCCCAGAAGACGCGAGAGCAGGGTAAAACCACTGACCGTGGCAATGGAACGTACAAGCGACATTCGCGATCAAATCCGAATAAGGTTATGAACCAGAATATGTTTTTAAGGGCAGAAAAGGTGTGCCCGGTTCGACAGTCATGAAATTTGCCAGTTGAAGGTGAATAACTCGTAATGACGGCGGATTGGCAGCGGCTAAAGCAGGATTATTTCTGTGTATAATGATGCTCGAACGTTGAACTTTTGTGAAATGGGGCGCGTTTTTGTAAAAAACTCAGTTGGTTGTGACAACCGTCACAGAAAATATGCTGCAATCCTCATACATTACCAATCGCTGAGGATTCGTTGGGACGCGAGCCTCGCTATTCTGACCGGACGAGGGATAAAGGCGCTCCACCTCAACCTGCTGCACTCCGAGGAATATGATGTTACGGGACAACAGGCCGCAACATCAGGTTTCGGGACCGACCAGCCCTCGTCCGTTCAAGCTTCCGATACAAAATCAGAATTCGATCATGGTGACAGCACCATTGAACACGGATCCCAGCCGGGGTGATTTGGCGTTTTGCCAATCGCAGGGGCGGGGATTTTGTGTTTTGGGGCTCGTGTTCAGCCGTTTTCCAGGGTTTGGGTCAGGGTTTCCTTGACCTGCAGGAACTTGGTACGGCTGTCGATTTTAAGACCAAACACATCCTTGACATAGAAAACGTCGACAGCGCGTTCGCCAAAGGTTGAAATGCGTGCCGAGGCAATTTGCAGCGACAAATCGCGTAATGTGCGGGTGACATCGTAAAGCAGACCTTGCCGGTCGCGCGCGGTGATTTCGATGACGGTGTGGGTACGGCTGGCCTTGTTGTCGATGATCACGTTCGGTTCGACCTTGAAGACCGCCGTTCGGTGCTTGTTATCTTTGATCTGGCGGCGTTCGATTTCCTGGCTGGGGCGCAGGCGGCCTGAAATCACCTGTTCAAGGGTTTCGCGCAATTTGTCGAGTTTGGATTTGTCGTTGAAGGCCTCGCCATTGGTGTCCTGAATAAAGAAGGTATCAAGCGCCATGCCATCGGCAAGGGTCAGGATTTTGGCATCTACAACGTTGGCTCCGCAAAGTGCCATCGACCCGGCAATCTGGGAAAACAGGCCGGGATGGTCGGTGGTGTGGACAATGATCTCGGTGGCGTCGATATCGGTTTCGATGCGCATATCGACCGTGATGTCCGCACCACTTGCCTTGGCATCGCGGGTTAGATGGGCATGACGGACATGGGTTTCGGTATCGAAGCTGAGCCAATAGGAAGGATAGCCGCGATCGATAAAATCCTCGACATCCTGTTCTGACCAGGCGGAACCGGATGCCGCAAGGATATCACGCAGTTCCTGCTGGGCACGGGCGACGCGTGAATCGCGGCTATCTGCATTCAGACCACCCGAAAGAAGATCGTCAGTGGCATAGAAAAGTTCGCGCAGAAGGGTGGCCTTCCAGCCGTTCCAGACATTCGGACCGACAGCCCGGATGTCGGCCACCGTCAGGCACAGCAACAGGCGCAATCGTTCCTGCGACTGGACGAGATCGGCGAAGGCGCGAATGGTGGTCGGGTCGTTCAGGTCGCGCTTGAAAGATGTCAGGCTCATCCACAGATGGGCCTTGACCAGCCAGGCGACGGTTTCGGTATCGGCAGGCGACATGCCAAGGCGTGGACAAAGCTTTTCAGCGACTTCGGCACCGAGTTCGGAATGATCGCCGCCGCGTCCCTTGGCGATGTCATGCAGCAATACCGCGACATAGAGCACGCGGCGCGAAATAACCTTTCCCATGATGCGAGTGGCCACAGGGGCCTCTTCGGCCAGTTCGCCGCGTTCGATCTGGTTTAATATGCCAATCGCACGGATGGTATGCTCGTCCACGGTATAGGTGTGGTACATGTCATATTGCATCTGGGCGACGACACGGCCGAAATCAGGGATAAAACGGCCAAGCAGCCCGGCTTCGTTCATTTTGCGAAGGGGGATATCGGGGCTGTCGCGATGGGTGAGGATTTCAAGGAAAACCTCGTTTGCGGCCGGGTCCTTTTGCAGCTTGTGATCGACCAGTTTCAGACTTTGGGTCACCCAACGCAGCGTTTCGGGATGAATGCCCACCCCGTTTTGATGGGCAACAAGAAACAGGCGCAATATCTGGATCGGATCATTTTGCAGGGTTTCGAGGCTATCGACGGTCAGGCGATCATTGCGCAACTGGAAACCGTCGATTTCCTTACTACCGAAAAAGCGGGCCGGGAAGCGGATCAGCGGTTTGCGTTGATGGCGTTCTTCAAGGGCGGCACAGAAGATGCGGGTCAGGTTCCCGACATGTTTTACCATCAGATAATAGTGTTTCATGAAGCGTTCGACGCCCGATGCCCCGGCA
>CBIHMD010000501.1:0-2868 GCA_966210655.1 uncultured Thalassospira sp. | reverse complement strand
CACGCAAACGATCTGCTGCACTGGCATCAAAACGGGCAAACGCACCACCGGTGATCCTGGCAATCTCGCGAAAGGCTCTCTCGGCCGTGGGGTCATAGCCTTCCTGAAACATGAATGCCTTGATGCCTTTCAACGCCAGTTGTCCTGCCAAACCGGCAAGATTATCGATATCTTCCTCAAGACAATCACCGACATAAATCAGGGCATTGATCTTTTTATCGCGCGCCTGCCCTTCGACATGACCAAGCACACGGGCAAGCTGGGTATGCCCGGCCCGGCAGGTGACTTTTGTCATGGAGTCACGCAACCGTGCCGCATCCCGATACCAGGCACTGGCCTTGCATTCCGAAATGCCCCGGAAGAAAACAAGCTGAATGTCGAGCGTACTGCCAATTCCCGCGACGGCATCAAACATTTCAGCCTGCAGAACCGCAGCACTATCCCAGCTTGGTTGACGGCTGGCCGTTGCATCCAGTGCAAAACTCAACCGCCCCTGCGCAGGACCGGAAGCCGGAGCAACAGTTGCCAATGTACGGGCCTGCTTAACAAAGGCGGTTACGTCTGTATGATTTGAAGCATCAGACGCAACACGGCTTTGCTGCTTGGCATGTGTTTCGGGGGTCGATTTATTTTCAGGCACGGGCACCAACCAGTTTTCAGGGTACTATCGTCCTGATATAGGGGCGCTTATATCAGATCGGCAACTCTTCGCCATCCGCCGGTGTGAAGCCGATTATTTCCAGCAAGGCACGGACTTCCTGCCGGGCCGCCATATGCGACATGCTAAGCGCAATGCCAACCCCCTTTTCGCGAAGGTCAAGCAACGTCAACCCTTTCAGGAACAATTCCCTGTAGATCACGCGTTCACCAAAGCCCGGCGCAACACGGAACCGTATGCGGGCCGCCAGCTTGTCGACGATTTCGGCGATATCACGTTTGTTGCGCGCATCAAGATGCGACAAGCGATTTCGCATAACGATCCAGTCAATGGTGCCACCATCAACCGCAGCACGGCGTTTACGGGCATCCCAAACCATTTCGGCATAGATGCTGGGCCCCTTGATATCAAGGGTATCAGGATCAATACGCGCCAGCATATCAAGATCAATATAACTGTCATTGATCGGGGTCACCAACGTATCAGCACAGGAATGTGCAAGACGCGACAGGTAGTTGTCGCTGCCGGGGCAGTCCATGACCACGAAATTGCAGCTCATGACCAATTCGCCAAGCGCCCTGGTAAAACGGTCACGCTCGTCAAGCTTGGCGGCATTGCCGTCTTCAAGTTCGCTACGGTAAATCGGACGATGATCCGGAACAGGCAGTTTCAGCTTTTTCTGCGCATTAAATGAAATACGGTTTTCAACATACCGGGTCAGCGTTCCCTGACGGGCATCGATATCAAGCGATCCAACGGAAAAACCCATCTTCATCAGCGATACAATCAAGTGCATCGCCGTGGTCGACTTTCCTGATCCGCCCTTTTCGTTGCCAATCACGATCACATGGGCGCGCTTCGCACCTGGCTGTTTGGCGGTAGCGGTTTGTTGGCCTGCGCTTTCCCCGGTTGCGCCGGTCTCTTGCACCGTCATTGCAGTTTGCTCCGTTATTCAGGCAATTTTCTGTCCCCAGGGTCAAAAACCCTCACCCCAATGACCGTCTTTGCCTGTAAAAATCAAGAACAAAGAATTTCATCGACAGCAAGTTGTCTACTGGGCCCTAGCCAATCTATCACCGTACAGGTAAAGATAGGAGTAGGGAAAAGTGATTTCCCCAGCAATAACATGAAGGAAGGACGCAAAGTGACCAATCGGGGGGCCCTGTTGGGCGGCGTAGTGGCCGGCACTTTGATGATGATGGGTATGGTGCCTGCAAATGCGCAGGATACCGGCGGGTTCGAACAAATCCCTGTCGATCAAAGTCCGCTTTCATTTAAGTTGGATATGCCGGTCAGCACCGTCTTTCTGAGACAATATCGTGAAAACAGTACCGTATTCGTTGGTCGCTGGCTGTCCCCGGCGGCAGAAGGCAGCCTGAAAGGTGCTGCTGGCGACCTGTTCCTCGAAAGCGTTTTTTCGACATCTGCCCCGGGTTTTGCATTCAACAATGAAATGCCGTCCGAACAGCTTTTGGAAATGTTCGACGGATTACGTGGTCGCAGCACTGCCAACGGCGACAATTTCACACAGGATACCCGATACGGCCCGATTGCAATGACGCCGTTTATTCGGGAAGGATCACAGTGTGTATCGTTTGTTGGGCAATGGAATCCCGATACACCAACCACGCGCGGCAGCCGTCTGCTTGGATATTATTGTGACCCATTGTCGCGCCAGACCATGACAGACTTTACACCACCGCCCCAGAAACTTGATGCAGTAGACGCCCAGCTTTATGGTGCCAACTTCTTTGTCCGTTTTGATATACAGCTTCCAGAAGGGGTTGCACGCCCTCCGGTGGAGGCTGCTGTCCCGGAAATCGTGGAAACCCCGTCCCCAACGCCCCTTCCCGACAGCAATACCGTAAACACCCCGCCCGAAGGTTTGCCGATCAGCAGCAACTGGCAAGGGTCGCGTGGTCAGGGGATGCTAAAATTTGATCAGCCTTCGGGTGAAGGCACGATGATCATTGACAGCAACCTTCGCCATTGTGAAGGCATCTGGCGTCATGAAGGCGGGGCCTATCAAAGCGGCACGTTACCATTTGGCAGTTGGTATGTGTTCTGTGATGACGGGGCATCCGCGCGTGGCCATTACACCAGCGAAGATCCAGGTAGCGTTACCGGCGAAGGTCAGGACAATCAGGGCCAAGCCGTTTATTTCCGTCAACACACCTCATAAGTCCCGGAAAGTTTTTCCAATATGACCA
>CBIHMD010000500.1:0-2877 GCA_966210655.1 uncultured Thalassospira sp. | reverse complement strand
CCGCTTGAAACCGACGCAACGAAGCAGTTGCCATCGGGCATATCAAGCATCACGCTGCCCTCATCGGGGACGTCTGGCTTGCCTGCCAGAATACCGGCATGGATCAAAAGGTTGCGAACCCCGCGATCCGCAATTGCCACCCGTTCAGCCGTGGTCGACCCGCCGCCGCCCAGTTCGGTGGTGACGAATGTTTTGCCAGCTTCCTCAACAACCGTGTCGAACATGCCAACCGAATCAAGTTACAGCATCATCATCGACCAGGGGGCGGCAAAGGCCTTCATCGCGCTTACGCAGCGGGCTTCGTGTTCCTTGTCGTCAAGAACATGCACCGCGGCAAACGGAATGAAATCCAGTGTTTTGCCGCCGGAATGCAGATCAAGGACGATGTCGGCCTCTGGCACCAGATGGCGCAGAACGTAATCGGCGATTTTTTGCGTTACCGTGCCGTCGGCCTTGCCCGGGAAGCTGCGGTTAAGGTTGCCCTTGTCAATCGGGGATGTCCGCGACGCATTCAGGAATGCCGGGAAATTCATCGCGGGCAGAATGATGACCCGCCCGGTGATTTCGGCGGGCGAGAGTTTTCCTGCCAGTTTGAAGAGCGATACCAGTCCTTCGTACTCGTCACCGTGATTGCCGCCGGTCAGAAGAGCGGTGGGGCCGTCGCCATTGCGAATGACCGTGATCGGGATCATCACCGCCCCCCACGCGGAATCATCACGCGAATAGGGCAGTTTTAAAAAGCCGTGATGAACGCCATCCTGATCGAACGGGATCGTTGGCGTAATCGGGGATTTCTGTGTCATGGCCGTTTCCTTGCATAAAGGCAGGATACCGCGACCGTCGGTATCCTGCGTGGCAGTCTTGCACCGGCATTTTATCTGCGATGCGATTTTGATCGGCGTTACCCGCGTCAGTTCTTGACGAAGAGCTGCCTTGGATAACTGGTCAGCGTCTTGCTGCCGGTTTCCGTGATCATCATGCTTTCGGTGATCTCGATCCCCCAGTCATCAAACCAGAGTCCGGGCATGAAATGGAATGTCATGCCGGGTTCAAGGACTGTACGGTCACCGGGGCGCAGGCTCATGGTGCGTTCGCCCCAGTCAGGCGGATAGGAAAGCCCGATGGGATAGCCACACCGGCTGTCTTTATGGATGCCGTATTTCTGCAAAACACCAAAGAAGGCATTGGCGATATCTTCGCAGACATTGCCGGGTTTGGCGGCTTCCAGTCCGGCCTGAAGGCCTTCGATCAGGGCACTTTCGGCATCAAGGAAACGCTGTTCGGGTTGACCGAGATAGACCGTGCGCGATAGCGGGGCGTGATAGCGTTTATAGCAACCGGCAATCTCGAAAAACGTACCGGCATCGCCGGGGATTGGTTTGTCATCCCAGGTCAGATGCGGCGCACCGGCATCGGCACCCGATGGCAGCAGTGGCACAATCGCCGGGTAATCCCCGCCGATCCCGTCAATGCCGACGATCCCGGAACGATAGATTTCGGCAACCAGTTCGTTTTTCTTCATGCCCGGTTCGACAACTTCGAAAATGCGTTCATGCATGTTTTCGACGATGCGGGCGGCCTGGCGCATATAGAAAATCTCGGTCTCGGATTTTACCGCACGCTGCCAGTTCACCAATGCGGTTGCGTCATGGAACTTTGCATTGGGCAGATGGGCCTGCAATTGCGCATAGCATCTGGCCGAGAAATAGTAGTTGTCCATTTCCACGCCGATATTGCGCGTGCCCCAATTGCGATAGTCGATCACCTCGCACAGGTAATCCATCGGGTGATGGGTGGTTGATTGCACATAATAATCGGCATAGGGGATGATGCGGTCATGGGTCATATAGACCGTGCGCTTTGCCCCGTTTGCATCCTGAGAGCGTCCAAACCAGATCGGATCATCCTCGATCGGGACAAGGACGCATTGGTGAACATAAAACGACCAGCCGTCATAGCCGGTCAGCCAGGCCATGTTTGATGGATCGGTCACGATCAGAAGATCGAGCCCCTTTTCCACCATGGCTTTTTTTGTTTTTTCCAGACGCTCGGCATATTCCTCGCGCGTGAAATTCAATTCAACCTGGCTCATTGCAGGCCTCCAAAAAAAGGCGGGGTTTCAGTTTTTCCTGACCCTGTTTCCTTTTGTTATTACGACGTGATCTCGGTCCCGGCCTTGGCTGCGTCGCAGCGGGCGCGGGCGAGGGTGGCGATTGCGGTGTCCTGGACACCCGTACCGGTCAGATCGGTAACCGTGATCGCATCATCGGAAGCACGCCCCGATGCCGATCCGGCGATAACCTGACCCAGTTCTGTAAATGTGCTGTTCGCATCAATAATCCCGGCATCAATGGCATGATGCAGTTCGCCCAGAATCCGGCATTGTGAAAGGCTGTCGCACACGTAAAGGTCTGCCCGGCCGATCAATGCCGGGTCGATTTCGTTTTTATGTTCCGCATCCGACCCCATGGCGGTGATATGGGTGCCGGGTTTGACCCAATCGGCCAAAAGGACCGGTTCACGTGCGGGGGTGGTGGTGACAATGATGTCGGCATCCTGTGCCGCCGCCCGGCCATCGGGTGTGGCGGTCACGGAAATACCAAACTCGCTGGCGCAGGATGCGGCACAGAGTTCGGCCTTTTCCATATCCCGTGCCCAGATCGTGGCCGACGTGATGCCACGCACCAGTTTAAGCGCCTTTAGCTGCAATTTTGCCTGCACACCGGCCCCGAAGATCGCGGCATGTTTTGCGTCCTTGCGTGCCAGATGTTTGGCGGCAACACCACCAGCCGCAGCCGTGCGCACATCGGTCAGATAACCGTTATCGAGCATCACCGCTTCGAGGTGAGCCTGGAGGGCCATACCGCCTTCGCCGAG
>CBIHMD010000499.1:0-2879 GCA_966210655.1 uncultured Thalassospira sp. | reverse complement strand
GCGGTTGAGTTCCGCGACATGATGCAGATTGACGATCGTGGTGCGGTGGATGCGGTGAAAATGGCCCGGTGGCAGCATTCCGGCCCAGATCGAAAGCGGGCGGAGATCCGTCATGGACGACCCGTCCGAAAGAAACAGGGTGGTATAATCCCGTGCCGACCGCAAACAGACGATTTCTGCCATTGTGACACCCCGGACCCGACCAAAGGTGCGGATATAGATCAGCGGATCAGCCGACAGGCGGGCAACCGGTTGTCTGTTTTGTTGGGCGGGGATGTTGTTGCCATAGCGCGCAAGCGCAATCAGGTTCGCGCAACGGTAAAGCTGTGATGTGACTGCGCTATCCCAATGCGTATGTGTGCGGGTGGCATCAAAACCGATACAGGCGCGCAGGCGGTCTTCGAAAAAGACCGGGATGCAAAGGACGCTTTTGTCATTCTGGCGCAGCATTTCGGCCTGAAGATCGCGGGCGGGACGCGGCAGGGTGCTGACATTGTTGATCATGACGGCCTGATTGGCGGACAGAAACTGTTGCAGCCAGGCGATCATGGTAACGGGGGTGTCCTGCAGATCGGTGACGTGCGAGGTGACGGTTTTGCGGCTCCATTCATGGGTGTTGCGAAAGCGCAAAAGCGTTGCGTCATATTCGAACATCCATGCCCGGTCTGCCCCGGCGGCAAGTCCGGTCAGTTCGAGAATGCCGGCAATTGCCTGATCACAGGGTTCCGCCAGCAGCATCTGTGCCGTTTGGAAAACCCATTCGTCGCACCGGTCATCCTGAATGTTCCGGCAATCGGGCGACAATGGCAGGTCGGAAATTTCGAAAGACGGGCGCGCTAGAACCTGCGTGCCGGAATGCGGCGCATCCAATAGCATGGCTTGTGTTACCCAACCTGAATTTGTTTTCAGATGGTTACACGTTTGCGAGTGGATCGCAAGAAGTCAGTTGCAGGCCCTTTAGGTCAACTTCAGGTATGGTCGGTCGGGATCAGAATTTCATTCTGAACCCGGCACTGGCGGCATGTTCGCGGCGGCTTTTGGAGATCGAGGGCTGGTAATCTGCATAGAAGCTCCAGCCATCGTCATCGGCAAGGGTCATGCCGAGATTGCCGACCAGTGTATCGCGGTCGGTTTCGCTGCCTGCGACGGTGAAGGAGGATGTGCCGGTAAAGGCCAATGTGGTGCTGTTGGCTGTCGGGCCAAGGTGATGGTCCCAGCCAAGCCGGAATTGAGGGATCAGGGTTTTGCCATTGCCGGTTTCAAACATGCCCGCCATCCTGAGGCCAAGGCTTGCGGTTCCGGTCAGGGTGCTGTCAGATGCGCGTGACAGATTGGCCGATCCGGCCCCGGTTTCGGTAAAGGCGTCATGATCGTTCCAGAGCACGCCCAGCGCGCCATAGGGCACAACCCGCCAGTTATGGGCAACGTCAAATCCCCTTGCCAGTTCAAGATTGGCATTGAGCGCATTGTCGGTGTAATCCGCCGTGGCGGTACGATCAATACCGCCAAAAACAAGATTACGGCGGCTGTCATTTGCCGTTCGGGTCCAGCCGGCCTGCCCGGAAAGCCGCAAATCATCGCCTAGGTCACGCGTGCCATAAAGCCCGGCCATGAAATTACGGCTATCGAGGGTGGCATCCCGGCCAGCCTGACGGTTCCTGGCGTCGGCATAACCGAAATAGACCCCCAGAATGGTGGTATCGGAAAGCTGTGTGTCAAAGCCGCCAACCATGCCGGTCCATTGGTAATCGGTGGTGTCGGCATTGCCATCACCGTCGATCCGGCCGGTTGCGCCGATGGCCTGAAGCCAGATTGCAGAGGCAGCCTGTGGTGCATTTTCAGCCCCCAGCGAGAGCATGTTTGCGTCACTGGCATATATTTCACTGTCACTTGCCATCGGGCCGGAACGGGCAAAGCCGGTAAGTTCGGCGGGGGACAGGGTGCTGGCGGCGACAAGGGACCCGCTGATGGTTTGGGCAATGGTGCGGCTGCGATTCAGATCGGCAAGGCGCGCGCCGATCTGGCCGGTGGCCTGATGGGTGATGCGGGCATTCATGGTGGGGCCCGCGGCAAAGATATCGCCTGAGAGCTGCTGATAGGCGTGCTGCGCCCCGGCATCCGTCAGGCCGAGAATGGCGTTGCTGATGGTGGTGCCGTCCGTGCCCGAAAGGTTCCCGACCTGGCCCGCGACGGCTTTTTGATTGGGGGTTGTGGCAATGTCGGTAAAGCCACTGGCGTTGCGGGTCAGTGTCAGGGAGACATCATTGCCGGTGCCGTCGACGGTGGAACGGGCGGCGTCATAAAAGGCAAGCTGATTGTCAATCGTTGCGAAATCGCCGGTAACCGCATCAACGCCGTCATTTTCGATGATCACATAATTATAGGTGGTTTGACCGGTGAAATTGTTCCCCGATACGCCTTTGACCCGCAGCGTCGAGCCGGTGATATCGACCGTGCCGGTCACGACGACCTTGTCGGAATTTCCGGCATCGTCCACCTCGATCTCGAGGATGGAACCGGCATTGAGGAGATAGGCACCATTGACGGTTTGTGTGCCGATGGAATTGCCCGGCGCATGAATGCCGCCCGATGAAATGGTGGTTGCCCCGACGGTTCCCGTGCCGCCAAGTGTGGCACCGTTCGCGACCGTGACGGCAGAGGCAATTGATCCATTGACCGCAAGGCGGCCCGCAGAAACGGTCGTGGTGCCGGAATAGGTGTTGGCCCCGCTGAGTGTGACGGTGCCGGTTCCGGTTTTGATCAGTGCGCCGGTTCCTGCCAGAACGGCACTGATGGTGCCCGACTGGGTCGCGAAAGTGCCCGTTGATGACAATGTGCCGTTTGACACGGTTGCGCCATTGAGTGTGATGGTGCCGGTG
>CBIHMD010000498.1:0-2892 GCA_966210655.1 uncultured Thalassospira sp. | reverse complement strand
TGCAGGAAGTCGAAGGCCTGATGGCATCGGACGTGCTTGTAATTGATGCGTGCCGGTATGCAGTTCGTCAGGGGCAGGCGACAATTTCGCTTTCAACCCGGCCGGTGCTTTTCAACCTTCTACGTATTCTCGGCGAAAACTGGCCCAAAGATGCCCCCAGAGATTCTCTTTTGTCCGGGGCATTTGGTGCCCGTTATGTCGATGAAACGCATCGTGCCCGATTGCGGGTCGAAATCGGGCGGTTGCGGAAACTGATCCGGGTTTTTGCAAATATTTCGGAAACCGATTCCGGTTTTATCCTGAAGCCTAAATCTGTCGGAAAAGATCAGTCCGTAATGGTTCTGCTTCCTCCGATGGAGGACAAAAACGCGAACATTCTTGCGCTTTTGGCAGATGGCGAAGCATGGTCGAGTTCAGCGTTGGCAATCGTGCTTGATATCAGTGCGCGTACCGTGCAGAGGGCGCTTGAAGAATTGGTACGTGCTGGCAAAGTTCAGGCGATTGGCCGGGGACGTGCCCGGCGATGGACGTCACCACCACCGCCCGGTTTCACGACAACATTGTTACTCCCGGGCCGACTTCCCGTTGACTAGGCTGTGTCTTGCGTAAGCGAAACACAATCATAGAAAGAGTTTGAAAATGACTGATCGAAAAGCTGAGATTCTTGCAGAATATGGTCCTTTCCCGGGTGTCGATCAGGTGCATGGCGTAACATATGATGGACGTCATGTGTGGATTGCGGCTGGTGAAACAATCCATGCAATTGATCCTGACAACGGAACCCCCATACGCAAGATTGAAGCCGCTGCCGATGCCGGTACGGCCTTTAACGGCAGTCACATTTTCCAGATCGCCGAGGATCGCATTTACAAAATCGATCCGGAAAGCGGTCATGTTCTGGATTCCATTCCGGCACCGGATGGTGGCAATTCCGGCATGGCCTGGGCAGAAGGCAGCCTTTGGGTAGGTCAGCATCGCAACCGGAAAATCCATCAGGTCGATCCGCAAACGGGCGAAGTCCTCCGCACGATTGAATCGGATCGTTTTGTTACCGGTGTTACCTGGATCGATAACGAGCTTTGGCACGGAACATGGGAAGGTGATGAAAGCGATGTTCGCCGGATCAACCCCCAAACCGGCGTGGTTCTGGATCGGTTGACAATGCCGTCCGGTATCGGCGTCTCCGGCTTGGAAAGTGACGGTGTTGCGCGCTTTTTCTGTGGTGGCGGTCCCAGCGGCAAGGTTCGGGTTGTCGGGCGTCCGGCACGACCGTAATCGTTAGTGAAGATGCCCGTGGTGGCCTTCGTCATCAAAACGATCGGACTGTTCTATCCATTCCTCGACTTCGCCGGCACTTTGCATCGCCAGCGCAATTTCAAGATCGTTTTGAACATGGGCGAGGCTGTCAAACATCGGGCACCAGCCAAATGCCTGAATACGTTGATCTGTCGTAGATGAAATCGTAAACAGATCACCATCGATCCGGTGCACAAGGCCATGGATGACGTCATCTTCACCGACAATCATCCAGCCATCCGTTGCACCAGACAGTGTGCCAAGCCTCACTTGTTTCAATTCGATTTTGGCTGTTTTCATGGTTGATCAGTCCGGTTTCTGGGGCAGGTGAAACAATATCAAAAGAAAAAGGGACCGAACAGATTGTTCGGTCCCTTTTTAATTGGCTCCGGCAGCAGGACTCGAACCTGCGACCCAATGATTAACAGTCATTTGCTCTACCAACTGAGCTATGCCGGATCAGGGTTAACGCTCCGTTCGAAGCGCGTGGCAGGGGTATAATAAAACGGCTTTGTTCCCGCAAGACCTTTTTGTGAAAAAATGACCCGAAATTTGTCTTTTTTCCCTGTGCCGGGATATCCGTCGCTTTCCGGTTTATTGAATACTGGATTCCTGTGCCTGTAAATGCTTAGGGAACCGGGTGCCCCTGTGCGGCGACCAGAATTTCAAACCAGTCCTGACGGTCAAACTGAACGCTGCATGACTGTGTCGCGCCTGCAATACGATGCGCTTTCATGGTGCCAAGAACCGGTATCGGTTGACAGGGCAGATGAAGTAACCAGGCAATCGCAACTTCGGCGATGCCGGGCAGGGTGTATTTATCGCGCATTTGTTCAAGAACGGGACGTACACGGTTGGCTTTCACGTCGTTTGCGGCGTTAAACAGTCGTGCCCCGCCGAGGGGCGACCAGATCATCGGGTGAATGCGGTTTTGTTGCATCTGATCGAATGTGCCATCAAAGATCGGGGTGAGCTCAAGCACCGAACATTCAACCTGATTGGTGGCAAGCGGTACATCAAGGCGACTTTGCAAAAGATTGAATTGCGACGGTGTAAAGTTTGAAACACCGAAATAGCGCACTTTTCCCGACCTGCGAAGCGCGTTAAAGGCTTCGGCAGCCTCGTCGGCGATCATCAGTGGATCGGGGCGGTGGATCAAAAGCATGTCGATATGATCGGTTGCCAGATTACGAAGCGAATTTTCAACCGATTGCAAAATGTGGGCTTTGGTCGTGTTGTAGTGATTGATGCGGTGATCGGGTCGCGCATCCTTGACCAGCGCCACATTGCATTTGGTGACGATTTCCATCTTCCTGCGCAGTTCCGGCGCTTTTCCCAGCGCCTCGCCAAAATAGGCCTCGCATCCATAACCACCATAAATATCGGCATGATCAAATGTCGTAATGCCTGCATCAAGGCAGGCGTGGACCAGCGCCAGAATATCCCCGGCATTCCTGATATCCGCGCTGTCGTGCAGACGCCATGCTCCCCACGCCAGTTGCGAGAAACTCAGATCTTTGGTCATTTGACGGCGCGAGACAGGAGATGACATCTATCAATCCTTCGGGAAATTCATTGCGACTGGTTGTGTCATTG
>CBIHMD010000497.1:0-2897 GCA_966210655.1 uncultured Thalassospira sp. | reverse complement strand
CCTTAAACCTCTGCCGACCAGACCGGTGACAGCAATTCACCCAATCGGGCCTGCCAATCGGCAATCTGCGCCGAGGACGGCTGTGTAATGTTAAAACCGGCAATCTGATTGCTCAGCGATTGCGAACGTGTCAGAGCCTCACCAGCAAGTTTCGGGGCCATGGATACAACTTCTTCCATTTCCGTGCGCTTGCCATTGCAATGAAGCGCGATATCGCATCCGGCGGCAAGGCATTCATGGGTCCGGCTGGCAATCGAGCCCCCAAGGGCTTCCATCGATAGATCATCGCTGATCAGAAGGTTGGCAAACCCAATATCGCCACGCACGATTTCCGAAATCACCTTGGCAGATACGGTTCCCGGGCGCTGATCATCAATTGCGGTAAAGAGCAAATGGGCCGACATCGCCGCCACCACATCCTTCATCTGACGGAATGGTTCGAAATCAAGGCCGCTCAGTTCTTCACGCGATGCGATAACGATCGGCAAATCCTTGTGGCTGTCGACCGACGCACGCCCATGACCTGGAATATGTTTGATGACCGGCGCGATCCCACCGTCAAGCAATCCGGCTGCAACCGCGCTTGCCAGCGGCACAATCTGCTCGACCTTCGCCCCATAGGAACGATCACCAACCACGTCACTCATGCCAGGAAAACGGATATCAAGCACCGGTGCACAGGTGATATTAAACCCGGCATCACGCAGATCGACAGCCATCAAACGCGCATTGATATAGGCGGCTTCTCGGGCATCTTCCGGTGCCGTTTCAAACAATTGGCCAAATACACCGGCTGCGGGAATTTTGCGCCATTGCGGCGGCTTGAGGCGCATGACACGCCCGCCTTCCTGATCGACAAAAATCGGCACATTGATATTGCCGACAACCTCGCGCAGTTGATTGTTCAACGCCTTGATCTGGTTGTGGTCCGTGACATTGCGCGCAAAAAGGATAAAGCCATAGGGATCAGCTTCACGAAAAAAGCCCTTCTCCCAGTTACTTAGTTCTGTACCTTCAACACCAAGAATACAGGCGCGCGGTTTTCTTACCTCAAGGCCGGACAATCAGGCACCCCACATTGCGTTGTTTCAAGTTGCCACAAAGCGTTTCAGCAGCAGCAGCATCTGGCAGCGGACCGGCCTGCAGGCGGTAAAACACGCCCTTTTCACCAAGGTCCGCACGTTTCAGATACATCTGAAGACTACCAAGCAAGTCCTTGTTTTTCGACGATAATCTTTTCCATTCCGCTTCAGCACCTGATGTATCGCGAACCGATGCCAATTGAATGCGGAAATCCTGTTCCGATACGCCGTTGGTGCTGGTTGTAGCCGGTGTTGCAGCCTGCTCCTTGGCTTTGGCGGTGGCGATTGCTTTTTCTGCATCGCTTGGTGCGGCAATCACTGTTTCAGCGGGAGCTGTCGCAGACGCACTTACATCTTTGCCCGAACCATTCGGCGCCCCATTTGCAACAATCTCGGCCTCCGGTGTCTGTTCGATCACCGCTGGTTCTTCCATGCTATCGAGGGATGGCATAACATCGGGTGCCTTTGGCATGTCAGGCAGTTCCTGCAGAACCACCTGATCCTCGGGCTGACTACTATCAAGCTGTTCGTAAATCGTTGTATCCCGGTGCGGCACTTCCATCCCGCCGGGATCATCCGGGCGCAACTTGATCGGCAGCGGATCAGGCAAAAGGATCGGCAACTTGCCTTCTTCTTGTGCCGGTTGCCCCTGATTATAGAACCAGTAACCCGCCGCACCCAGGCCACCACCGACAATCACAAGACCAAGAACGATGTCTCACACCCCTTTCGCCAAGCCGCCACCCGCGGCTTTCCTGCCTGCCTCCTGGTGACGTTGCTCCGCACGAAGGCCGAAACCCTGTTCTTCGTTCATCGTGATTACATCTCCTCGACCGGGGCGACACCCAGCACTTCAAGACCCGATGCAATAACCAGTGCTGCGGCACGAATCATGGCAAGGCGCGCCTGCGTCACCGCCAGATCGTCTGCAACGATAAAGCGCAGCGCTGTATTGTCGCGCCCCTTGTTCCACAATGCATGGAATTCGGCGGCAATCTCGGTCAAGAAGAAGGCAATCCGATGCGGTTCATGTGCAACGGCGGCCTGTTCAACAATACGTGGCCATTCAGCCATTCGACGCACCAGCGTCTTTTCGTCTTCCGACGCCAAAGCCGACAGATCAGCCCCGATCAGTGCCGGATCCGAGAAATCCTGATTAGGGAACGCTTCCCGCGCCTGACGGAATACCGAATTGACGCGGGCATGGGCATATTGAACGTAAAATACCGGGTTGTCCTTGGACTGTTCGGTCACTTTGGCGAAGTCAAAATCAAGCGTCGCGTCATTCTTGCGCGTCAACATGATGAACCGCACGACATCCTTGCCAACGCGTTCAACCACATCGCGCAGAGTTACGAACGTCCCGGCACGTTTGGACATTTTGACCGGCTCGCCATTGTCAAACAGGCTGACCAACTGACACAGCTTGACATCAAGGTCACCCTCGCCACCCGTGATCGCCTTGGTCGCGGCCTTCATGCGTTTGACGTAACCGCCATGATCGGCACCGAAAATATCGATCATGTGGTTGAAACCACGTTCGTATTTGTCAAAGTGATAGGCAATATCGGACGCAAAATAGGTCCAGCTGCCATCCGACTTTTTCAGCGGCCGGTCAACATCGTCGCCAAATTCAGTAGCCCGGAACAGGGTCTGTGGGCGTGGTTCCCAATCATCGGGCGTTTTGCCTTTTGGCGGCTCCAGAACGCCGACATAAATGTCGCCCTTTTTCTCCAGATGCTCGAACGCGGCCTGCACTTTGCCTGCGGCAACCAGTCCGGCTTCGGACGTAAAGACGTCGTGATCAACGCCAAG
>CBIHMD010000496.1:0-2907 GCA_966210655.1 uncultured Thalassospira sp. | reverse complement strand
AATCAAGGACCAAATGGCCGATCCGGCCCTTTACGAGCCCGATAACGCGACCAAACTGACCAATTTGCAAAAGGACCTCGGCAAGGTCGAAAACGAACTGGCCGAGATCGAAACACGCTGGATGGAAAAGCAGGAAGAATACGAACAGAAGGTGGCGTAACCCGCCGCCTTCTGCTTTTCCCCTGCCGATCCACGCTGCCGTCAGCTGATCACAAGCCCGCCATCCACGCCAAATACCTGCCCGGTGATCCATGCATTTGCCGGATCAAGCAAATGCACGATTGATGGTGCCACATCATCGGGTACACCGCGCCGCCCCAACGGGATGGTTTTGGCTTCCTGCTGTTTGACGGCGGCTTCCTGTTCGGCGGTCAGTTTCATCCGTTCGCGCAGAAACGCCGTTTCAACCGGCCCCGGTGCCACGGCATTCACCCGGACACCCTGCCCGGCCAGTTCAAGTGCCCAGCACCGCGTCAGATGCTCGATCGCGGCCTTGCTTGCCCCGTAAAGACCAAGATGGGCGGCGGCCTTACTGCCAAATGTGCTCGACAGATTGACAATCGCCCCCTTGCTTTGCACCAGATACGGCAACGAAGCCGCTGCCAGAAGAACCGGTGCGCTGACATTGATCTGCAACAGATCGGCAATTCCGGCGGCCGTTGCATCGCCCAAGGGCTGAACCACGCCGCCCCCGGCATTGTTG
Organism: uncultured Thalassospira sp.; assembly: GCA_966210655.1. GTDB lineage: Bacteria > Pseudomonadota > Alphaproteobacteria > Rhodospirillales > Thalassospiraceae > Thalassospira. The sequence goes on along the minus strand of CBIHMD010000496.1, from coordinate 2,204 downwards.
ACCAGCCCGTCCAACCGGCCCCAGCGATCAATCGCGGTTTTCACCGTGCGCTCCGGCGCATCTTCGGCGGTTGCGTCAATCACCAGTGCGGCAATACCCGGCAGTTCGCGTTCAGCGGCACGAAGCGGTTCTTCGCGCCGCCCGGTAATCAGGACATTCGCCCCCTGTGTTGCCAGCAACTTCGCGGTCGCCAACCCGATCCCGGCACCACCGCCGGTAATGATATAGGCCTTGTCGGCAAATCTGTTCATGACAGTTCCTTTGTCAGAAAATCGAAACTGTCAGATCCTGCAACCCTGCCCCTAGTGTCAGGGTCAAGCGCAATTTATGGCGTGGAGAAAACGGTAAAAAACGGTGTTACGCGACCTGCCTTGCCGTGGTACTCGCACTCAGGCGTTCAACCGTCGTCGCACCGAAATTGGCAATCGCATGGTGCAGCCTGTCCCGGCGATCATTCAAAACCGCTATCAGCTCCTCGATCTCGGCCAGTTTTTCCAGATGCTGTTCATATCCCAGCGGGCAACTTTCCTTGTCAAAATTGGCCTGATCGACATAGCACGGCAGAAATTGTGCAATTTCGCGCGTGGCGAAACCGCAACTTAGAAACAGCCGGATATATCCCACCCGGTCGGCACTATCGGCGCGAAACACCCGATATCCGTTTTCCGCACGCCGCGACGCCAGCAATCCCTGCTTTTCGTAATGGCGCAACGCCCGCACACTTACACCGGTTGCCTTCGCCAGTTCTCCGATCTGCATGACATTTACCTTTGGCTGAATTTCGTATCTGCCGGAAAAAATGGCACCACCGGGACGAAACGCAATCCCATGCGCATCATAAACGCCACGCCGTCGTCACTTTACGCAACTATCCCCAAAAGGTATAAACCCGACACCAAATAACAACCTGAGATAAGCGGGCCGACCCCATGAGAAACACCAGCACGCCAAAGCTGCTTTCAAGCACCAACCCGCAAATCCCCAAAGGTGACGGCAACGAACCGGTGCAGGCCTATATCTCTGCAATGACCGACTGGAAAAGCGCGATCGGGCGGCGCATTGACACCCTCGTTGATCAAACCTTTCCCACTGTCCGCAAGGCTGTCAAATGGAACACGCCGCTTTACGGCAAGGAAGACGGCTGGATTCTGGCGATGTATTGCTACAAAAAATACGTCCAGATCACCTTTATGCAGGGCACGTCCCTGACCCCGGTCCCGCCAGCCACCTCCAAGGTCGAAGGTATACGATACCTCAATATCCACGAGGATGATCAGCTTGACGAAGCCCAACTCACCGACTGGATCAGACAGGCCAGCCGGTTACCGGGGAAAAAGCTGTGAGCCGGGTAAACAATCAACAAGGCATCTGCCCATGAGCATGACAGCAAGAAAACCCGTAAGCGTTGGTGAAATGCTCGTCGCCGAGTTCATGGAGCCGATGGAACTGACCCAGACCGCCCTGGCCGAAGCCATGGGCGTCCCGCGCAAGCATGTCAACGAACTGTGCAACAACCGTCGCCGGATTACCGCCGATACCGCATTGATCCTTGCGCGTGTATTTGGCAACAGTGCCGAATTCTGGATCAATACCCAGACCCGCAATGACCTGTGGGAAGCCCTGAACATCCCGGATCGTCGCGAACGTATCGAACGTGCCCGACCGGTTGCCGCCTGACACCCCCCTCCACCATCCTGACATGAGCCTGTCAGGAGCGCCCTGCTAGTTTATCCCTGCCGATCAAGTCGTTCGGCGGATAAATTACGAGCGCCCCATGACATATGCTGAAAATCTCTGGCTGTTCTTTGTTCTGCTGTCGGGCATCATCATTGTGCCCGGCATGGATATGTTCTTCGTTATTGCCAATTCCCTGACCGGGGGAAAACGTGCCGGGTTGTCGGCCACCGCCGGGATCATGCTGGGCGGGGTGTATCACACACTGCTGGGTGCCATCGGCATCAGCGCCCTTCTGGCTATTGCGCCCTGGCTTTTGAATGTCATGCTGTTTGCCGGGGCGGCCTATATGGTCTGGATCGGCGTCACGCTGTTGCGCAGCGCCATCACGGTGGATCGCATCCGGGCGGCCAAGACCGCATCGCTTTGGATCGCGTTTCGTCAGGGCATGATCACCTGCATGCTGAACCCCAAGGCATATCTGTTCATTTTCGCGGTCTACCCGCAATTCATCCGCCCGCATTACGGGC
>CBIHMD010000495.1:0-2907 GCA_966210655.1 uncultured Thalassospira sp. | reverse complement strand
GGTTTCAACCTGCAACCGCACCGAAATCCATTTGCTGGCATCCGAAGCCGAACGCGGTCGGGAACGGCTGATCGATCTTCTCGCACTTTGGGCGGATATCGACCGCAACAAGCTGGCAAGCGAGCTTTACATCCGGTCGGGTCGGGAGGCGTTGCGCCATGTTTTTGCGGTTGCGGCCTCGCTTGACAGTCTGGTGATTGGCGAACCCGAAGTGTTCGGGCAGGTCAAGGATGCCCACCGGATCGCACGGCATCACAAGCTTGTCGGGCGCGAGCTGGAGCTGGTGTATCAGGCGGCTTATGCTATTTCCAAAAAGGTGCGAAGCCAGACCGGGATCGGGCAGGGGGCGGTTTCTATTGCGGCGGCGGCACAATCGGTTGCACGCGACCTGCATGGCGATATTGCCAATTGCACATTGCTTCTGGCGGGTGCCGGGGACATGGGCGAACTGATTGCCGCATCTCTTGCCGAACGTGGCATGGGAAGGGTGTTGGTCACCGACCGGTTGACGGCACGGGCACGTCTTGTCGCGCGCAGGCTTGATTGCCATTGGTCGGAACTTGAAGACCTTGACCGTCTGCTGGCCGAGGCCGATATGGTCCTGACCGCAGGGGGATCGCGCCGCTATATCATTGATAAGGCACGGGCCCTTGCCGCGATCAAGCGACGGCGTTATCGCCCGATCCTGATGATTGATACGGCGGTTCCCGGTGATATCGATCCGCAGGTCGACGAGATCGCCGAGGTGTTTTTCTATCGGCTGGACGATCTTGAAAAGATTGCCGCCGAGGGGCGCGGCGGGCGTGAGGAAAAGGCCGATGAAGCCTGGGCGCTGATCGAGGAAGAGGTTGAGCATTTTGTCCGTGTGCGGGCCGAACGTGCAGCCATTCCGGCAATGGCGGATTTAAGGGCGCATTTCGAAACCGTTCGCGACGATGCATTGCGCGAAAGCCATGGCGATGCCGAAAAGGCTACCCGGCTTCTGATCAATCGGCTGTTGCATACGCCCACTCAAGCGCTTAAAGACCTTGCGGCAACCACGGATGGTGCGGGAACGGTGGAATGGATGAAAGCGCAAAAGCTTTTGACGCGTTTGTTCGCTTTGCAGTCCGACCCGAATGTCGGCAAGGCCGAAGATAATGATGAAACCCCGAAGGAGGAAAAAGAGTGAGTCTGGACCCCGGTAAACTTGATGGCGTTGTACGCCGGTTCGACGAGCTCAAATCCCTGCTGTCAGGTGGGGCGACGGATGGTGACTCGTTTGCCAAATTGTCGCGTGAATATGCCGAACTATCCCCGATTGTCGAAGCAGTCGAGAAGGTCAAAAAGCTTCGCGTTGATCTGGAGGGCGCGCAGGAAATTCTTGACGATGCCGGATCGGATCGCGACATGCGCGAAATGGCCGAAGCCGAGAAATATGAAATCCTTGACGCATTGCCGAAGGCAGAGCACGACGTCAAACTAATGCTTCTGCCCAAGGATGATGCGGACGAAAAGAACGCCATCCTTGAAATTCGCGCCGGTACCGGCGGCGAGGAAGCCGCCCTATTTGCCGCCGATCTGTATCGCATGTATCAGCGTTACGCGGAAAACCGCGGCTGGAAGTTCGAGCAGATGGACGCCAATGAAAACGACCTTGGCGGATATAAGGAAGTCATCGTCAACGTATCGGGTTCTGGCGTGTTTGCGCGCCTGAAATTTGAAAGCGGCGTGCATCGTGTGCAGCGTGTGCCGGTGACCGAAGGTGGCGGGCGCATTCATACATCGGCGGCAACCGTTGCCGTTCTGCCCGAGGCAGAAGAAGTCGACATTCATATCGACCCAAAAGATTTGCGTATTGATACCTATCGTTCGCAGGGTGCCGGTGGCCAGCACGTCAATACCACGGACAGTGCGGTGCGTATCACCCATATTCCGACCGGTGTGGTCGCCGCGAGTCAGGAAGCAAAATCGCAGCACAAGAACAAGGAAAAGGCGATGAAGATGCTGCTTTCGCGACTGTACGATCAGGGACGTGAAAGCAAGGACAGCGCACGTGCTGCCGACCGCAAATCACAAGTCGGTTCGGGGGATCGTTCGGAACGTATCCGGACCTATAACTTTCCGCAGGGACGCGTATCGGATCATCGCATCAACCTGACCCTTTATCGGCTAGATGATTTCATCACCGGCGGGCCGTCCGTTGATGAAATGATCGATGCCCTGATTGCCGAAGATCAGGCACAAAAACTGGCCGAGATCGAGAATTGATCCCATGACGGCAGAGAATGCCAGCACGACATACAATGCGGAAACCCTTGGTGCCCTGATGGCCGGGGCAGTTGCCGTGTTGCGTGATGCCGGTATTGAAAATCCGCGCATGGATGCCCGTATTCTTTTGTCCGATGCCGCCGGTGTCGACGGCAGCCGGATATCGGCATGGCCAGAAGATGTGATTGCCGCAGATGCCGTCGCAAAGTTCCGCGACATGGTTGCGCGTCGCCTGAAGCATGAACCGGTATCGCGTATTCTGGGGCAGCGGGATTTCTGGCGGCATAGTTTCAGGCTTTCGCCCGAAACGCTTGATCCGCGACCGGATAGTGAAACGATTGTCGAACTGGCGCTGGACTGGCTGGAAGATGCCGATGCACCGACGGTTATTGATTTCGGAACGGGTACCGGGTGCCTTTTGCTGTCGATCATTGGCGATCTGCAAAATGCCCGCGGGCTTGGCGTCGATATCAGCGAAGGTGCGGTTGCCTGTGCGCGTGAAAATGCCAAACGTTTAGATCTTGCCTATCAGGTTGAATTCCGTGTTTCGGACTGGGACAGTGCGATTACGGAGGGGGAACGGCAACAAGGTTTTGATCTGGTGGTGTCCAATCCGCCCTATATCACGCGGGCTGATATGGAAACGTTATCGCCGGA
>CBIHMD010000494.1:0-2909 GCA_966210655.1 uncultured Thalassospira sp. | reverse complement strand
GTATAACTCATATCAAGGTCTGAAAACGCAAATGGCAATGCGGATACCGCGGTCAGAACAAGCCAGCTTGCCGTGGTCAGAATAAAGGCCTGACGTGATGTGAATTTCAGGTTGTCCATCCGGTTCATCATCACCAATGCACCGCCGATAAACAGCGATACCGCCGATGCTACCGAAAACACCTGCCAATCATTCTGACCGTAATAAAGGTCAACAAGTGCCGGGACAAACATGCCAATCGACAAGGTACACAGCAAGATACCGATGATAAAAAGAATTGGACGAAAATCGATCAATGAATGGCCCCGTACCATGTTTTACGCCCGTTCCCCCTTGAACCGGGCCAACATGTGTTCGCAATTGTCTTTGTCAATCTGCCCTGCATAACCGAAAAACCGGTCCGGTTGCATCATCTTCCGTCAAACGCAGCGAAATTCTTGGCAGATGCTCCGTCAATGTCCAGCGTTTAAACGTATGTTTCAGGTATGAATAGTGATTTGATGCTGTCAGACACCTAGCCATGCAAATTGCGTCTATCTGCCTTTGCCTGACCTGATTTCGGCCAATTCCGGGTTGGCACGGCCTGCCAACGCCGCTATATCGCTTGCAGATCAAAATTCAAACCCGAAAGACAAAGCGGAAATGTCCGAACTCGCCAAAACCTTCATCCTGACGATTACCTGCCCGGATACATTCGGGATCGTCGCCGGTGTTACCAGCTTTCTTGCCGAGGAAGGCGCGTTCGTCAACAAGCTGGAGCAATTCGGCGACCCGCAAAGCAATCGCTTTTTCATGCGCGTGAAATTCGATGCCGGTCGTGCTCTGCGCACGAAGGCCGAGTTTAACGATAAATTCGTCGGCATCGCCGATAAATTCACGATGCAATGGGAACTTCACGACTTTCACCGGAAGCCAAAAGTGTTGCTGATGGTGTCAAAGTTTGGTCACTGCCTGAATGACCTGCTGCACCGGGTTGCCTCAAACAATCTGCATATCGAGATTCCGGCGATTGTTTCAAACCACGAAGACATGCGCGGCATCGTCGAATGGTACGGCATTCCCTATTATCACCTGCCGGTGACCAAGGAAACCAAGACTGCACAGGAAACCAGGCTGCTTGATATCATTGACGAACATGATGCCGATCTGGTTGGTCTGGCGCGTTACATGCAGGTTCTGTCAACGGATCTATGTCGTTCACTCGAAGGTCGCTGCATCAATATCCACCATTCCTTCCTGCCAAGCTTCAAGGGTGCAAAACCTTATCATCAGGCGCATTTACGCGGCGTAAAACTGATCGGGGCGACCGCCCACTACGTTACCGCCGATCTTGACGAAGGTCCGATCATTCATCAGGCCATCGAGCATGTCGATCACACGATGACTGCCGAAGATATGGTAGAAATCGGTAGGGATATTGAATCGGTCGTCTTCTCGCGCGCGATCCAGATGCATTGCGAACATCGTGTGTTCCGTAACGGCAATAAGACGGTCGTCTTCCGCCGTTAAAGTACCTGCAGAATATTATCCGTTTTAAATAAACCGCCAGCTTACTGACTGGCGGTTTATTTTTTGATACGCTTTACCACCTGTGAAAGTAATCCGTACCAGCGGTCAAAAGGCCGATAGAAAATATGCGAATTATCGAATAAGTTAAAATCAGGGAAGCAATCTTCTCTGAATAACAATAACTTGCAACGCATGACGTTGCCCTTGAACTGCCTTGGGGGCTTTCCGTGCCGGGAAAGAAAATCTACTTCGCTGTTATCTTGTGCGTTCTGCTGGTCGTTGGATTTCTGACCACGAGTTTTGTGAGTTTCTACGTCGCGCGGCAATCGCTGGAACAGCAAATCGCTGAAAGCACACTGCCGCTGACCAGCGACAATATATATTCAGAAATCCAGCGCGATCTGCTGCAACCGATCTTTATTTCGTCGCTGATGGCGCAGGACACCTTTGTCCGGGACTGGACGCTTGCCGGGGAAAATAACCCGGAACAAATCATCCGCTATCTTGGTGAAATCCAGATGCGGTATGACACTGTCACATCCTATTTCATCTCGGACAAAAGCCGGAATTACTATCATCCGACCGGTGTAATCAAGCAGGTTTCCGAAGATGATCCGGCTGATTTCTGGTATTTTCAGGCACGCGACAACCAGAAACCTTATGAAATCAATGTCGATCATGATACCGCGGACCGGTCACGTCTGGCGGTTTTTGTCAATTATCAGGTGCGCGACTATGACGGCAACGTTATCGGGATTACCGGTGTCGGACTGTCGGTCAATTCCGTCACCCGTCTGATTGAAACCTATCAGAAACGTTATGGGCGAACGATTTACTTTGTCGATCAGGAAGGTCGCATCACCCTGCACGGCAGTGGCTTTGGTACATCCGAAACCCTGCATGACCGGGACGGCATCCGCCTTCACGCCACCCAGATCCTGACATCACCGGGCTCCTCGATGACCTACGAGGACCATGGAGAAACCTATTTCGTCAACAGCCGCCTGGTGCCGGAATTCGGTTGGTTGCTGCTGGTCGAACAAAAAGAGCATGTGGGTGATCAGCGGATTGAAACCACGTTTTTGATCAATATCGCGGTATCGCTTCTGATTACCGCCATTGTCGGTATTGCGGCTTATCTGACGATACGCAATTACCAGAATCGTCTTGAGGAACTGGCATCGCGGGACAAACTGACCGGAGCCTGCAACCGACAGGTTTTCGATCTGGTGTTTGAAGGTATCGCAAAGTCCTGCAAACGGCGTGGTGAAACCCTTGCGGTTGTCTGTATTGATCTTGATGAATTCAAAGAGGTCAACGACACCTTTGGACATCCCGGGGGTGACGCCACACTTAAGGAAGTTGCCACCACCATTCGCCAGCACACGCGTGAATCCGAT